>JBGPCZ010000013.1:0-57821 GCA_041482015.1 Planctomycetota bacterium
CGATGAAGCCGCTCGAGAAGCACCGGGCGCTCCTGACGCCGATCAGCGGGCTGCACCACCCCAACGGGATCGGCCAGGCGCACGTCTGCGCCGACACCTGGCTGACCGGGGCGAAGATCGGCCAGGACGGCGGCAGCTACAAGAACAGCGTCTCGTGCGACCAGGTGATCGCCGAGGTCACCTCGCCGCACACCCGCTTCGCCTCGCTGGAGCTGTCGATCGCGAGCGGCGTGGGCCAGCCGAACAACTCCAACACGCTCTCCTTCTCGCCCGACGGCATCCCGCTGCCGGCCGAGGACAATCCGCGCACGGTCTTCCAGCGCCTCTTTGGCGAGGAGCCGGGGGGCGTCGAGCAGCGCCGCCGGAAGCTCGACCGGCGCCGCAGTGTGCTCGACTCGGTGCTGGGCGACGCGAAGTCCCTCAAGTCCGCCCTGGGCGTCGTCGACCGGGGCAAGCTCGACGAGTATCTCAGTTCCGTTCGCGAAGTGGAGATCCGCGCCGAGCGCCTCGACGCCTGGCTGAACGTGCCGAAGCCCAAGGTCGACGCGGCGACGACCGAGCGGGTGAGCAAGAACGTCCCGCGCCAGCAGGCGGGCGAGTACTACCGGACGATGTACGACCTGATCGTGCTCGCTCTGCGCACGGACATGACGCGGGTGGTCAGCTACATGAGCGGCACCGAGGGCAACGGGCTCCCGCTCCCCGAACTCGGCATCAGCCAGAGCCGCCACGAGCTCTCGCACCACAGCGGCGACCCGGAGATCATGGCGCGGCTGAGCCGCAGCGACGCCTTCCTCGCCCAGCAGTTCGCGTACTTCCTCGACCAGCTCCTGGCGGTCCGCGACGGCGAGGAGGCGCTGCTCGACCGCACGATGGTGCTCTTCGGCAGCGGCATGAGCTACGGCCACAGCCACGGCAACGCCAACCTGCCCACGATCCTCGCGGGCGGGGCGGGCCTGGGGTTCAAGCACGGCAAGCACATCGATTACAACCTGCCGATCATCAAGGCCTACGACCTCAACAACGCGGGCGCCCACTACAACCTCTGCCATAAGCCGGTGGACGGCAAGGCGCGCCTCAGCAACCTGCTGCTGACGTTGATGCAGAAGATGGAGGTCAAGGCCGAGAGGTTCGTCGACAGCCTGGGCGCGATCCCGGAACTCGTGGCCTAGATGCGGACCGTCCTGCTCGTCCTGGCATTCCTTGTCGGCGCCGACGATCTTCCGGTCGCGCCGAAGTCCGGCGAGTTTCCGCCCGAGGGCGCGGCCCGCGAGATCGCCGGCGAGCTGATCGGGGTGGACCCCGTCGCCCGGACGGGGACGCTCCGTCCCGACCGCACCGACGCCCAGCGCACGGACGACTACGACATCGCGCTGCCCTTCACGCTCCTTCCTTACGCGAAGACGATGTTTCACGGCGCGTTTGCGGAGCTGCGCGACGTTCCGATCGGCACGCACCTGCACGGCCTCTTTTTCGTGAAGGAGGCGCCGGCCAGGAACCAGAAGCCCGTCTTCGACCGCGTGCTGCGGTTCGAGGACGACTTCAGCCACTTCACGCGCCTGAAGAAGACCTGGCGCGTGGATTCCCCGGAGATCGACAAGGGCCGGCTCGTCGTCACCGGCGTCGCTGCGGACGGCGCGGCCGACGCCAAGCCGACGATCCTGCAGGTCGGACCGGCGACCCGCGTGTGGAAGGGCCGCGGCCTTGGGACGCTCAAGGACCTGGCCAAGGACCAGCCGCTGCTGGCGAACCTGACCGTCTGCACGCTCAAGGGGCCCGGGCGCTGTACGGACCTCTGGCTCGACGACGAGAGCCGCGCCCTTGCGCGGGAGCAGCAGCTCGAGAGGCACAAGCTGTTCCAGCGCGAGCACGGGCTCGGATGCTGGATCGAGACCGTGGACAACCAGGCCGGGACGGTGACCGTCACGCTTTTCGACGCCGCCGACCCCTCGCTCCTGAAAGAGATCCGCGTCAAGGAGACCGTCGCCGCCGCGGTCGCGGAGGAGTCGCTGCGCACCTACGACCAGAACAACGATGTCCGGCGGGGCCCGGTGCTGGAGCTAAAGGCCGTCCCGCCCGTTCCCGGCAGCTCCGGCGTGCAGGTCACGTTCAAGCCCAACCCCCTGCTGGAAGGCTACCGGCCCAAGCGCTTCCTCCGCGTCTTCGCGGGCGGCTGGCGCGTCGACGACCTCCCCCGGGAGGAGCGCCTGTATCGGTGACCCTGCTGCGGGTTTTGACTCCATACGGACGTTTCGATAAGATGTACGTATGGAGAAAAGAGCGGCGCGGGTCAAGAAGACCTACAATCTCCCTCCCGACCTGATCGCCCGGGTGAAGAGGATCTTGCGGGCCAAGACCGAGACGGAGGCCATTGTGATGGCCCTCCGCGAGATGGCCTTCATGGACGACGTGGATCGGGCCATCCGTGCCACCTCCGGAAAGATTCCCGACTTCAAACCCATCCGTTGAATCTACTCTTCGACACCTCGGTCTGGATCGATGACCTCCGGCACGGGGCGCTCCGATTCGTCCTGCCCCGCGTCCGCGGCAAGTACTTTCTTTGGATCGACTCCATCGCTGCCGCGGAACTGCTGGCGGGATGCAGCACGCGTCCGCATCGCAGGATCGTGGAGCGCCTGCTGTCCCCGTTCGAACGGGCGGGGAGGGTGGTGACCCCCAACCCTCGGGACTATCGCCGTGCCGGAGACGCGCTTTCGAAGCTGCGAGGTTCCGGGATCACCTTGAAGAATCCCGGGGCGGCTCTCCTGGACGCCGTGCAGGCCGCCGATGCCGCCAGGATCGGGGCCCTTCTCGTCACGGCGAACATCTCCGATTTCAGGAAACTTGCCCGCCATATTCCGGCGAAGATCCAGTCGTTCGACGAGTTCCGCCGCGGCGTGTGATCGGCCGCGTTCCTTCCGGCTCGAGATAGGCTGCGCGACCGTCAGCGCTTGAGTTCCTGCAGGAGCTTGACGGCGGCATCGACCAGCTTCTCCCCTCCGCCCGGCTTGATCGGCGACGTGCAGACCTCGTAGCTCCCCTCCGCGAAGGCCTTTCGGGTCGGGATGTAGAAGTCCACGTCGTTGGCGAGCGAGATAACCAGGGTGTTCCGGAAGGGGGAGCGCCTCCGGATGGCCATCCCATGCTCGACGAAGATCTCGTGGGGCAGCGTGACCACCGCGACGTCCTCTCCCAGGCGGATCGCCTGGACCTCGTCGAGCATGTCCTCCCCGTCCCGCTGCCGCAGCTTCTGGTTCCACAAGATGCGATAGGCCTCGACCGACACGAGGAATCCCGGGTTGGGCACGAGCGTGAGCGCCAGCACCTCGCGGGCGCGCAGGACCTGCTCCCCGGTGATTTCCTGGAGGGGGATCGGCACGCGGATCGATCGTACGGCGAGCGACGGATGCGCCTCGTGCCGCATCCCGGGGACGGACGCGAGGAACGCCTCCGACAGCGCGGCGGCGATCCGGGGCGTTTCGGTCTCCGCCGGCTGGGGGCGGTCCGAGAAGACATCCACATGGTTGATGTCGCCCGCCGTCCCCTCGCCGAGGACCGACACGAACCCGCCGCCCAGCGTCGCGCGCAGGTTCTCCTGGAGGAGGGCGGGGAAGTCGGCGCTGAACGGGCCCCCGCCGTAGACCGCGACGTGCACCGCGAGCACGGAGAGCGCCGCCATCGGTTTTCCGCCCTCCGCGTCGCGGAGCATCACGATCGGGAAGTCATCGTCCACCGGCCCGGCGGCGCGCACGATGTTCCGGTTCATCTTCCCGGGGTTCATCATCGTGACGCCGTCCTTCATGAGGTAGCGGCGGTTGAATGCGACCCCTTTGACCTGCGGGACCCCCCAGTCGAGCGTGACCGGCTTCCTGCGGGCGTCGGCCTGGACGATCGCTTCGGCGCACCCTTCGATGAGGCGGCCGACGTAATCCCCCGAAGCGTGGATGTCCTTCCCGTGCTTCGCGATCGCGCCGTCGCGCCAGATCTCCCAGAGGACCCCGTAGTACTCGGGTCCCCCGTGCGTGTGGGTCGCGCTGATGACGATGTTGGAGAACGGGATGCCCGTCCGCTCGCTGGCTTTCCGGCGGGCCAGGTCGCTCACCTCCCGGCCGATGCTGCAGAGGTCGCACACGACCAGCGCGGCCCGTTCGCCCCCCTGCTTGAAGACCAGCGCCTTGGCGTAGAGGGGATCGTGAACGCCGGTGGAGATCTCCTCCCGGTAGCCTCCCGCGCGGCGCCACCCCACCGGCGGCGTGATGTCGACGAAGGATGCGCCCGCCTCGAGCGGGGCCGTTCCGGGAGGCAGGGAGGCGCAGCCCGTGAGGAGAAGCAGCCCGAGGATGCGCACGTCCCTAATACGTCGCGAACGTACGCCTCGAGGAACATCCATCGCCCGGACCCTACGGGCCGATCTTGAGCTCGGCCGCCAGGACGTTCTCCCCCGTCTTGGGGTCCCAGACCTCCCCGTTGGCGAAGCGCACCGCGTACTCGGGGCGGTCGCGCAGCGCCGCCGCCGCGTCGGGGAGCCAGAGACTCAGCCGGTACGTCCCCGCCTCGGCGGGCGCCGTCACGTTCGCCGAGAGCTTCGTCTCCTCGCCGCCCCACCAGCGGCGCGGGTCGACGCCTTCGAGGGGCGAGACGTGCCGCTTCGCGCCGTCGGTGAAGACGGCGTAGACCTTGCGCTCGTTGAACATCGACGCGAAACCCGCGTTCTTGAGCGTGACGGCGAGCGTGAAGGTCCCGCCCTTCGCGACCGACGCGGGCCACGAGGCCTCCCGCAGCACGAATCGGTAGCCCAGCCTCTTCTGGATCTCGTCCCACGCGCCCTGGGACTTCCACGCCTTGATCACGTCGGGGTGGTATCCCTCGTGGAGCATCGACCAGTGGAAGCGCGCGAGCTCGACGAGCGCCGTCTTTCCGTCCGAGCGGGGAGGGGAGAGCCTGCAGGTCTCACCGCTCATCACGGTGTGTTTCGTCCACGTCTCCGCGTACTTCTTGAGCGGCTCGCGCGGCCCCGGCCAGTAGGTCCCCGCGTCGTCCTCACCCGCGAGGAAGCAGTCGTTATGGTGGCCGACGCGCGCCTTGTCGCTCCCCGAGTAGGCCTCCGCCTCGGTCACCGGCTCGTCGCCGAAGATCGTCTTCGCGTAGCCGGGCGTCCGGATTTTCACCAGGCGCGACTTGGGGAGCGCGTCGAGCACCGCCGTCAGGATCTCCTTCCGCGCTTCCGGCTGGTCGAGCTTGTTCTTCGACGAGTGCCATTCACCCCACGCGCCGATGAACCCGGCCTCCATCGCGACGATCACGTCCTCGTTCGCCGCGAACAGGGGCTTGAGCTGCGCGAGGTGCTCCAGCACCCGCTCCTTCGGCGCGTCCTGCCCCTTCTCGGTGAAGTCGTAGGCGAACCGGAGAAGGACCTTCATTCCCGCCTTCCGCACCGCGGCGAAGCGCTCGCCCAGAGTCTGCAGGAACGCGGGGGAGAGCGGCGCGTCGCGATACGAGTCGAGATGCACGAGGCCGTGGACGATCCGGTAGCCCTTCGCCGCCAGGCCCGAAAAGTCCGGCGTCTTCGCGAAGTCGGTCCAGAGGAAGAGGCCGCGCTCGGGATTGGGAAAGATCGCGTCCGACTCGGTGTAAGTGCGGGAGCCGGGGAACTGGAAGACGAGGAGATCGCCGGGGTCGATCGTGAACTCCGCCGCGATGACCGGGCGGTCCTGGCCGTCCTTCCGGAGTTCGAGGACCTTTTTCGGGTCGTCAAACGCGATCGTGATCTTGAGCGTGTCGTGGAGATCCTTGTTCACGAGGGCGACGTAGCTCCGGCCGGCCTTTTCGAGGAACGAAACGACGGCTCCGCCGGCGCCGACGTCCAGGCTCGCGAGCCCGGCCTTCGCCGCGAAGGGTTGAGAGCCGGGGGGGAGGGACTTTCCGGCGTGGGTCACTCCCAGGACCCGGGCGTCTTTGAAGACGCGCGACCAGGCGCGGATCTCGCCGTTGACCTGCTTGACCAGGGTGTAGGCGGGGGTGCGCTTGCCCTGGAGGTCGATCGGCGCATCCCGATGCGCCGGAAACCCCGGCATCCAATACGTGAAGACCTGGATGCATTGCGCCCCGTACGCGAGGTTGCTGTAGCTCTCGACGCGCAGCTGGGCGAGCGTGCGCGCGGGCATCGTGTCCCAGAGGACCGCCTGGTAGAAGCCCCAGAAAGGTTTGCGGGCGCTCCGGGCCGCGGCGGCGACGATCTCCAGGTTCGTGTAGAGGTGCGGCTCCAGTTTGCCCGAGGACGTCGGATAGTTGTCGAACGAGAGGAGCGGGGGCTGGACCGACATTATGAATTGATCGACGTAGTCCTTGTAGTCCTTCGCACCCAGCTGCTGGGGGCTGGCGTAGACGGGGAGCAGGTTGATGTAGCAGGGATGCGCCGCGTCGATCTCCTGGATCGACTTCTGCCAGGCCGCGAGCCCGGCGAACTTGGCCGCGGAGGGCTCGTCCTCCAGGTGGTAGCCCGCGAGGGCCGGGTGGCCGGAGAGCGCGCGGACCGTCGCCGCCGTATCGCGTTTCAGTTCGGGGCAGGTGATGAAAAGGGTGACCCCCGTGCCCTTCGCCGCGTCCATCGCCTTGAGCGCCTCCGCCACGCTGGAGAAGCCCGTCAGGCTGGTCGTGAAGCCGGCCTCGGCCAGCTCGCGGTAACGGGCCGGCGTGCTCTCCCCCTGCGGGACGCTGATGCAGGCGTAGATGGGAATCGTCTCCGGCGTCGTTGCCTCGGCGGCCTGCCCCGCGAAGGCGAGCAGGAGGGCGAGCATCACTTCGGCTCCGTCTCGCCGCACTCGTGCAGCGCCAGGAGCGCGAAGGCCGTGCCCGCGTGCGACAGGTAGTGCTTGCTGTCCGTGTTGAGCGATCGCGTGAACCAGCGGCCGCTTTCGCGCTGATGGGTCTTGAGCCACTCGACGCCCTTCTGGATCCGGCCGTCGGTGGCGGGGATCCCCGAGAGCCGCGTCTGGTAGATCACGAAGCCCGTTCCATACCCGTCGCTCGATTCCAGGTCCTGCTCCTTTCCGTCGGACCGCTTCCACTGGCCGAGGGTCGACGTGGCCCAGCCTCCGTCGGGGCGCTGCAACGCGAGGAGATCCGCGACGGTCCTCTCCCGGTCCGCATCGCTCATGATTCCGTTCGCATACTTTGAGACCCAGAGGAGCATCGCCCGGTGGTGCAGCATCGTCGGCGGGTGGTTCGCCAGGTAGGCGCGGGCTCTCTTGAGGCCTTCCTGGGCCGCGGGCGTCGCGGCGTAACCCTCGGGGGCGCGGACCGCGGCCAGGATCGCCACCGTCACGCCGTAATGGTCGTCCGATTCCAGCGGAGCCCAGTCGCACTTCTCCCAGTTCCAGCCGCCGTCCGGCCGCTGCACGGTCCACATCCGGTCGAGCGCCTTGCGTGTCAGGGGATGGAGCTTTCCGGTCGTCTCGGCGTCGCTGATCGCGAGTCCCTGCGCCGCGATCAGGACGTCCGCGGGGTAGCGCGGGCCCTTGGGCTCCTCCCAACGGACGCTGACCGTATCCTCGGTGAATTTTCGGACGGCCTCGAACGCTGGGCGCTTCGATCCGTAGCCCGCGCCCGTGGAGAGGTAGGCGATGTTGGTGTGGCAGGTCAGGCACTTCTTCTCTTTCTGCCACCAGAGGGAGGCCGAATCGAGGAACTCCCGGCCCCGCTCGATCGAGAACTCCTTTGCCATCGGTTCCTTGGGGCTGTTCGGCCCGGGTCCTTTGGGCTCCTGGACCGCGAGCGCCACGAACAGAACTGTTTCGATCATCATGGATCTGTCTCCTACTTTCCGTCGGGTTTGTGCGCGCTGTGGCAGGCCTTGCAGTTGGCGGCCGCTTTCAGCTTCTCCATGGCGCCGGGCTTCTTGTCCGCGACCTCCTTGGCCGCCGCGACGAGCGCCGTGGCCTTGTCCTTCCAGCTCTTCGCGTCCCCCTTGGGCGGCTTGAGGCCCGGGAGCGCCTTGTAGAGATCGAGGAGCTTCTTCGCCTCTTCCGGCGTCCCCTTCCCCCCGGTCACCCGTTCGTACAACGAGTTCTTCCCCTCGTTGGCCGTCTCCATGATGTCGTGCACCGACCCGGTCTGGGCCAGCGCCATCGCCACGAATGCGCACGCGAGCGTCCTCATCCATCCACCTCCAACTATTTCGATTCCACCCGGTTGAGCGCCCGGAGCGCGCCCTCGAGGAGCTTCTGCCCCCCGTCGGGCGCGAGCTTGCTCGTCTGCGCCGTCCGAGTTTCGTAGCCGCCGGCCACGAACGCCTCGGCCGTGGGCACGTAGCCGATGTACTCGTTGGCCAGCTCCACGAACCACGTGAACTTGTGGGGCGAGGCCTGCTTGATGCGGAGGCCGTAGTCGACGAAGTACTCCGCGCCGTTGGTGGCGATGCCGAGCGGGCCGATGCGAAGGCCCTGGACCTCGCAGTCCACGACCGGCGTCTTCGCCCGCTCGTCGGCGACCCGCTTCCGCTCCACCGCGTAGACGTCCTCGGGCCCGCTTCCCAGGCCGAACGCGGGTCTCTCGGCCGCGACGTCGGGCTCGGAACGGATCCTCACGGGGACGGTCTCGGTGGCGGCGGCGGTCGAAAGCGTCTTCATCCAGCTCATGCGGCCGATCGTGCGGACCGCCTCCGCGGCCAGCTTGGCGCCCATCAGGTCGGAGCGACCGGGTCCGAAGTCGTTCCCCGGGGACAGGTTGTCGACCTGGGTGATGTCGCCGCACGCGCCGTTCAGGAAGACCACGTGCGCCGCGTCGCCGTAGACCGCCTTCAGGCGCTTGCGAAGGGGCCCGATGTAGTCGGCCGAGAAGAGGTCACCGCCCGCCGCCGTGCCGTGGCAGGCGAAGGTGACGACCACGCCCGTGACTGCGCCGCCGGGCTTGCGGACGGCGAGGACGCCGACGTCGGGGTCGATGGGCCCGGCGGGGCGGACGATCTCGCGATGGTGGGGCGTCCCGGGCTTCCCGGGGTGCGTGATCTCCTTCCCGTCCTTCATGAGGAAGCGGCGGTTGAAAGAGATCGAGTCCTCCTTCCCGAGCCCGACACCGATCTCGCAGGGCTGGAGCGCGGCCCAGGCGTCCTCCACCGCCTTCGCAACCGCGATCGCGACCCGGTCCTGGTAGGCGGGGTCGGCCTCGACGCCGTGGCAGAGGAGGAGGGGTCCGCCCGTGTGGGTGTGGCTCGCGGCGACGAGCACGTTTGCCCCCGGGATCCTCGTGTTCTTCGCGATGCGTTCGCGGGCCTGCCGGACGGTCTGCTTGCCGATGAAGATGCCGTCGACCCCGACGAGCGCCACCGGCGTGGTCCCGTCGCTGACGACGCACGCGACGACGAGGAGCGGATCGAGGACGCCCCGGCCGGGGACGGGCTTCCACCCGCCCGGGATGGACGCGCCGAGCTCCGGAGTGATGTCGGCGGCGCCGAACCCGGCCTGGAGTTCCCCCGGGGCCTGCAGGGCCGGCAGGAAGGCGCACACGAGGACGGCGATCATCGGACCTCCTTGCTCCCGGTCTTCGACGGCATCCAACCCTACGCCCCGCGGGCCCCGTCGTCGAATTATTTAAGTACTATATGTTTCTGCATGAGTAGTAGTATTATGGTAGACCTCAGGAGGGCGCATGACCAACGTCGGCATCGTCGGGATCGGGTTCATGGGCTGGATCCACTGGCTGGCCTACCGGGCGTCCGCGGGCATCCGGGTGGCCGCCCTCTGCACCCGGGAGCGGAACCGGCTGTCGGGGGACTGGCGCGACATCCGCGGGAATTTCGGGCCGCCGGGGGAGCAGGTGGACGTCAGCGGCCTGGCGAAGTACGAGCGCATCGAGGCGATGCTCGCGGACCCGACGATCGACCTGGTCGACGTCTGCCTGCCGCCCCACCTTCACGCGGACGTGGCGGTCCAGGCCCTGGAGGCCGGCAAGCACGTCTTCTGCGAGAAGCCGATGGCCCTGACCGCGCGGGATTGCGACCGGATGCTCGAGGCCGCGCGCCGCTCGGGACGGCAGCTCTTCGTGGGTCACGTGCTCCCGTTCTTCCCCGAGTACGCCCACGCGCGGCAACTCATCGCGGAGGGGCGCCACGGGAAACTGCTCGGGGGATCGTTCACGAGGACCATCTCGGATCCCGCGTGGCTGAAGGAGTTCTACGACCCCGCGCGCGTCGGCGGTCCGATGATCGACCTGCACGTTCACGACGCCCACCTGATCCGGCTGCTCTTTGGCATGCCCGCGTCGGTCTCGAGCCAGGGCCGGATGAGGGGGGAGGTCGTCGAGTACGCCCACACGGCGTTCCACTATCCCGGCACGTCGCTGGTGGTGGGCGCTGCCGGCGGCGTGATCCGGCAGCAGGGGCGCTCCTTCACGCACGGGTTCGAGATCCATCTGGAGGGGGCGACGCTGCAGTACGAATTCGCGGTCATCGAGGGGAAGCCCCGGCTGATCCTTCCGCTGACGGTCTACGAAGGCGAGGGCCGCGTCCTCCAGCCCGCGCTCGGCGACGGCGATCCCGTCCGCGCGTTCGAGGCGGAGGTCGCCGAGATCGCGCGCTCGGTGGAAGCGGGCCGGCCATCGACGCTGCTGTCCGGAGAGCTGGCCCGCGACGCGATCCGGATCTGCCAGAAGGAGGCGGAGTCCGTGCTCAGCGGCCGCCCGGCCGTCTTCCAGGAGGGATGAGGTGCCCGAGCCGCACGCCCCGGCCTACAAGGACATCACGCTCCGGCAGCTCCGGAGCTTCTGCGAGACGGCGCGGCTGGGGAGCCTGACGGCGGCGGCGCGCGAGCTGCGCCTGGCCCATCCCACGGTGTGGAAGCAGGTGCACGCGCTCGAGGAGCACTTCAAGGTGCGCCTCGTGGAGCCCCACGCGAGGGGCTGCCGGCTCACCGACGAGGGCCGCGTGCTGGCCGAGCTCGCCAGCCCGCTCGTCACCGACATCGACCGTCTCCGCCAGCAGTTCGGCACGGAGCGGACGCGCCTCGGGAGCAAGTTGGGCGTGGCCTCCTCGTCGCGCATCCTGATCGAGGCGCTGCCGGAGGTCGTGGCCGACTTTTCGCGCTCGCGCCCCGACGTGCAGCTCGCGCTCCGCCAGATGGAGGATCCCCGGGTGGCCGACGCAGTCGAATCGGGCGAAGCCGACCTCGGGCTGACCGCGAGCAACCTCGCCCCCGAGACGCGGCCGATGCTCGCATGCAACCTCTGCTGCCACGTGGAGGTGACCCTGATCGCCCCCCTGGGCCACCCGGTCACGAAGCGGCGGAGCTTCGGCCCGTCGGACGTGGGCCGATGGCCGCTCGTGAACTCGCGCGAGAGCTTCCGCGACCCGGCGATCAATGCGCAGCTGGAGCGCTACGACGTCTTCCGCGGCCAGCCCCGGCGGGTGGAGGCGTTCGCCGGGGACACGATCAGGGAGTACGTGCGGCAGGGGTACGGCCTGGGCCTGATCACCCTCTGGAGTTCCCCCAAGGCACTCCCCGGGCTCTGGCATCGCCCGATGGGCCGCTGGTTCGGCCGTGTGTCGATCTACGCGATCACGAAGAAGCGGCCCAAGCGCCAGGCCCTGGTCCGGGCCTTCATGGATTCCTTCCGCCGACACTACGACCCCTGAGCAAGGGAGCCGGCCGAAATGAACGGAGGGGGCAAGACGTACTTGTATCTGGATGCTGGATAGTCGGTTTCTTGAAAGGGAGCTCTGCCTATGATCCGCATTTTACTTTTGTGTGTCATCGTGGCCGGGGCCCAGGCGGGTCCGGCCACGCCGGGAAAACTGCTGTTCGAGGACGACTTTGCCCGCGCGGAGATGGCGCCGAAGTGGAAGGTCGGAAAGGGATCCTTTGAGATCAAGGACGGCGTGGTGACGGTCAGCGAGATTCCCGAGGACAAACATGGCGCGTACGCCTACGTCAAGCCCAGCTTCCTGTTCAAGGACATCATCGTCGAGTACTCCGCCAAGGTGGACGGCAGCCGGGCCTGCCATCTCATGATCAATGACAGCACCTACAAGGAAGCCCACGCCGGGCACATCCTGCGGGCCTCCCTCATGCCCGGAAAGGTCGACCTCGCCGACTACAAGTTCGGCGCCATGAAGAACGACATCTTCGACAAGATGAAGGATCCGGCGACCCCGGACGACGAGAAGAAAAAGATCCGCGAGAGCATCAAGGACAAGGGCGCCGTGTTCAAGACCGAGGCCGACCTCGCCCAATGGCACCTGGTCCGGGTCGAGATCGTCGGTGACGAGATGCTCCTGGCTATCGATGGCAAGCCCGCCGGATATCTGAAATCCCAGGGCCTGGACCACGCCACCAAGAACTCCATCGGCTTCGAGGTCGGCGGCAAGTCGAGCCACCTGAAGGCCATGAAGATCTGGGAGGCCACCGCGTCCCCCGATTGGTCCGCTCGTCGCGATGCCTTCGTGGCGGCGCTGCGGAAATAGCGGAACGACCGCTAATGGTTCTCGAAGTACGGTGCGGGGCCCTCGTCGAACTTCTTCTTACATTCCTTTGAGCAGAAGAAGAATTGTTTGTCCTGGAAGGTCTCGCGCTCGCACTTGTCCCCGAAGCACGTGACCCCGCAGACCGGATCTTTGAGGCTGAAGAACGAAGAATCGGTTCGGGGGGCCCGATCCAGGGGGAAGACGCAACCGCCGAGCAGGGCCACGGCGGCCGCCCAGGATAGATTCATCCTCATAGGCATCCCTTCAAACACAAAAGAACCGGCGGAGGCCGCGGATCCCTGGCCGCGACCCCCGCCTAAAAGCCGGTTGTGGACGGGCTACTTCTTGTCCGTGCTCACGAAAGGCTCCTTCAGGACCACCTTGACTCCGTCGATCGTCCCGGTCAGGGCGTTGCGGACCTTCTCGGCGGCGCTGGAACCCAGTTCCTGGGCCGCGTCGAGCGCGCTCTGACCCGCGGCCGAAGCTGCTTTCGCGGCATCGACGCTGAGGTCCTTGGCGGTGTGGATGGCCCCCTGGACGACTCCCTTGGCCGCGGCGGCCAGATCGCCGCCCACCTTCGCCGTGTGCTGGATCACGGTTCGCGCCGTGTGCGAGACGGTTGCGAGAGCCGCCTCGCCCGTTTCCTTCGTGCCGCGAAGGACCCCGACCGCGATCCCCTTGGCGGCATGGCCGATGTCGGCCCCTACCTCCACGGCCCCGTCGATCGCCCCACGCGTGACGTCCGTGACGACCTCGATCGCGGATGCCCCCACCTTGCCGACCCCCTTGAGGGCGCCGGCCACGCTGCCGGAGACCGACTCAAGGGTCGCGGTGAAGACGTCGCCCGCTCCCTTGATCGCCTGGACGATGCCGTCCTTGATCGGGTGGGCGGCGACTTCAGTTTTCGTTTCGTTCACGAGGGTCTCCTTCAAGATGCCTCCGACAAAAACAACCGACACAATTCGCTTGTTGGCCGTCCCTACACGGGCGGTGACGTTCTCCTCCCCGTGAGGAGGCCCCAGATCAGCGACACGCAGAAGACCACGATGAAGAAGAAGAAACAGACGCGGGCGATTTCCGAAGCGCCCGCGGCGATCCCTCCGAAGCCGAACACCGCGGCAATGATCGCGACGACAAAAAACGCCAATGACCATCTCAGCATGGGACACCTCATTCAGTGAGAGCGAAAATCCGACCGCGGACCCAGGCGGTTGCGACGTCCTCGGGTTTGAGCACCGCCGGCAGATCCGTGGATAAGAGAGCAAAGAAGGGGCCACGCAAATCCACGGCGGGAATGCCTGCTTCCGGCGTCGCCGCGAATCACATTGATACCGGATCAATCACTTTGATTTCGATCGGGAAGCCTGGCGGGAGATGTGGGCACCGTGTCCACCGGATCGCTGAAGCCGGACGAATTGACATCAATCTGATCGCGAAGCCGGTACGATGCAGGGATGGGCCGACGAAGCCGGCGCAGGCCGCGGTGCCTCGGGTGCGGTTTGACTCCGCGCACCTGCGTCTGCGAGCTCCTGCCCCGCGTGCGGTTCGCGACCCCGATCGCGATCGTGCAGCACGCCCGGGAGCGGTTCAAGCCCACCAACACGGGGCGGCTCTTCGCGCGCATGGTCGAGGGCACGGTGGTGCTGCCTTTTGGGATGGCCGAACCGGCGTTCGATCCGTCGCCGCTCGGGGACCGTTCCGTCGAGTGGCGCCTGCTGTTCCTCCACGAGGATTCTCCCGAGCTCGATGTCCGGGAGCGCCCGGCGGAAGGTCGGCGGTTCGGATTCGTCATCCTCGACGGCAGCTGGACCCAGTGCGCGCGCATGAGGCGGCGGGTGCCGGGGGTCGCCGGGCTTCCTTGCTTCTCGCTGCCGCCCGGTCCCCCTTCGATCTGGACGGTGCGCACGCAACGGAGCGAGCGCGGCCTGTCGACCTTCGAGGCGGCCCTCCGCGCGATCGAGCTGGTCGAGGGCACCGCGGCGGTCTCGCCCGTGCGCCAGGCCTTCGCCTGGGTCACGGCGCGGGTCCTTCGCCAGAAGGGCAAGCCGTGCCCGACCGGGATCCCCGCGGAGTGGCGCGTGCCCGCGGGCTGACGTGTATTGAAGGGTGGATCCCGCTTCACCGAAAGGAGCCTTCCCGTGCGCATTCTCCCGGGCTTGATTCTCTTCGCGACGCTCACCGATGCCGCCGGCCAGGATTCCAAGAAGAAGCCGGCGGACCCCAAGGCCTGGATGTGCGTCAAGGGTGCGCCCCTCTGGGTGGAGACGTTCAAGGGGCCCGACTTCCCCAAGGAGTGGCACAAGGGGAAGGGGACCTGGGTGATCGAAAGTGGCGTCATGAAAGGCGCCGAGATTGCGGCCGACAAGCACAACACCTACATGTCCCGGCCCCTCTCGAGCCCGAACGTCGTCGTCCAGTTCTCCTTCAAGATCGACGGCGCTCCGTGGATGGGAGTCTCCGTCAACGGGAAGGAGCACGTCGCCCACCTGAGCTTTGCCGCGGAGGCGTTCAAGCTCAACAAGGTGACCGGGATCGGTCCCACCACCAAGCACACCACGGTGGACCAGGCGAAGGTGAAACTGGGTGACGACGCCTGGCATACCGTCGTCTGGGAAATCTATGGGGACGAGATGGTGGCCACCGTCGACGACAAGGACACGGCGCTCGCCAGGGCGGAGGGGCTCTCGTCGGACCGCACGAGCCTCGAGCTGAACAACGGCGGCCAGTGGGCGCTCTTCAAGGACGTCAGGGTCTGGAAGGCCGAGCTCGACCCCAAGTGGCCCCAGAAGAGGGCGGCGCTGATCGAAGCAATGAAGAAGGATCCGGCCTCTCTGGGGTATAAATAACTCCGGCCTGGATGCGAACCTCGATCTGAACAAGGGCTGGAGATGGCTTCGACCGGCGGACCGTGCGAGAAGTGCAGGAGGCGGAAGTCCACCCATTCCGTGATGGCCGGCGACCCGCTCGAACGGCTCCGCGTCTGCGACGTCTGCTACCGGACCCTGAAGCCCAAGCGGCCCCCCGCGCGGGACCCGGAGTCGCTCCTCCGCATGAGGCGGCTCCAGCTCCGCCAGCGCATGGGCCTCCTCCGGCACAAGAGCGCCGGCGAGGACCTCAACGAGGTGGAGCGCAAGATGCTCGAACACGAGCTCGCGATCGCCGAGGAACTCCAGGCCAACCTTCTGCCCAAGAAGGTCCCCCAGATCCCCGGCTACGACGTCTCCGCCTACTACCGCCCGTCGCAGGAAGTCGGCGGCGACTACTACGATTTCATCGAGATCGACGCGGATCACCTGGGCATCCTCGTCGCCGACGTCTCGGGCAAGGGGATCCCGGGCTCGATCGTCATGACCGAGACCCGCGCGCTGGTGAAGAGCGAGGCGGTCCGCACCCTGTCCCCCGTCGAAACCCTCGCGCGGGTCAATCGCGTGCTCTACAACGACATCAAGCGCGGCATGTTCGTGACCGTGTACTACGCGATCCTGGAGATCGGGAAGGCCGTCCTGACGTGCGTCTCCGCGGGCCACAACCCGGTGGTCCTCTGGCGCAAGGCCTCCAATACCTGCCACCTCGTCAACCCGAACGGCCTGGCGCTCGGCATCGACCCGGGGCCGCTCTTCGAGAAGACCGTCAAGGAGCAGAAGGTCCAGCTCTTCAAGGGCGACCGCTTCACCCTCTTCACCGACGGCGTGACCGAGTCGATGAACCAGGACCGCGAGCAGTTCGGCTCGAACCGGTTCTACCTGCGCGTGAAGCAGCTCGCGGACCGGACCTCCAGCGAGTTCCTCTCGCTCATCGTCGCCGACCTGGAGGCCCACCAGGGCGCCGCGCCGCAGCACGACGACATCACGATCGTCACCTGCCGCACCGTGGCGGAGGAAGAAGTCGGCCAGGCGCCCGTCATCGAGGGCTAATCACGGGGCTCCGTGAAGCTCTCAGCTGTGAGCGGTCGGCTCTCAATTGAAGGCTGAGAGCGGATGGCCGATGGCGAGCGAGCAACCATACGAACTAATGATCGCGGGCACCTAACGGTCACGATTGCGCGTCATTCCCTGAAACCTTCAGCCTCCTCCCCTTCTCATTCCCGCCATGGGATTGGCACGCAGGGGACACCGGGGGGTGTGGCTGAAGGAGGGATCCATGACCCGGCTGACCCCCGACCGGCCCGGCGAGAGGGGCCGAATTTCGAGCGTCACCCTGTCGCTCATCTCGATCTCGTTCTCGGAACTGCGCAAGGACGTCACGCTGCTCCTCGAGACCGACTGGCCCGAACCCGTGCGGCGCCGGGCCCACGAGCTGGCCTCCGCCCTCTGGGAGGCGTGCAGCCGCCAGGGCCTCCACGAGGTCGCGCTCCCGGCCCGCTCGATCGCCAGCCTGGCCGCGCTCTCGCACGAGAAAGCCGCGCCGCTCCGGCCCGCCCTCCGCGAAAAGTTCGAGGAGCTCCTGGCGCTCGCGCAGGGGCACCTCGCGAGGATCGCGAAGCGTCACACGGGGTGAACTTCAGCGGCCCGACGGCGTGTAGTCGCGCCAGAGCCAGCGGAGTGACTCCGGCATGATCGCGCCGCCGTGGCGGTCGTTGTGGCCGCCCACGCCGCCGGTGAACGCGGCGTCGTACTTCGCGAACTTGAGCGACGCCGCCATCTGCTGGTTCGCGAGCCACCAGTTGCCGTGCTCGTTGTCCAGGTCGTTCTCGCCGTCCTGCAGGAACACCCGAAGCGGCTTCTTCGGCGTCTTCCGGATGAGCGACGGGTAGACGTGTCCGCCTCGGATGTTCGTGAAGCTCCCCACGTGGCTGAGCACCTTGCGGAACGCGTCGGGCCGCTCCCACGCCACGGTGAACGCACAGATGCCGCCGGAGCTGATCCCGCAGATCGCGCGCCCTTCCGGGTCCTCCGTCAGCTTCGCCTCTTTGGCCACCTCGGGCAGGATCTCCTCGAGCACGAACCGCGCGTACTGATCCGAGAGGGTGTCGTACTCGAAGCTCCGGTGGTTGGGCTTGCCGTCCCAGCCGGGCTTCGGCAGCTCCTCCGACGTGTGGCCCGGGTTGATGAAGACGCCCACCGTCACGGGCATCTCGCCCTTCTGGATCAGGTTGTCCATGACCACCGGCGCGCGGAACATCCCCTTCTCGCCGACGTACGCGTGGCCGTCCTGGAAGACCATCACCGCCGCGGGCGTCTTTCCGTCGTACTGCGCGGGAACATAGGTCCAGTACTCCCGGATCGTCCCGGGGAAGACCTTCGTGCTCTTCCACACGTGGTGCGTGATTTTCCCCTGCGGCACCCCGTCGCGCCGCTCGGAGTCGGGGCCGTGCTTGTAGGTCTCGTCCTGCGCGGCGGCCATGATGAGAAAAGCGAGCGCGAGCTTCATGCCAGCAGCTCGGGGATCACCTTTGCCTGCTCGACGCCCGTCAGACGCGCGTCGAGCCCCTGGTACTTGACCGTGAAGCGCGAGTGTTCGAAGCCCAGGAGGTGCAGCACCGTCGCGTGGAAGTCGCGGATGTGCACCGGGTCCTTCACGATGTTGTAGCTGAAGTCGTCCGTCTCGCCGTAGATCGTGCCGCCCTTCGCGCCGCCGCCCGCCATCCACATCGTGAAGCAGCGCGGGTGATGGTCGCGGCCGTAGTTGTCCTTCGTGAGCCCGCCCTGCGAGTAGATCGTCCGGCCGAACTCGCCGCCCCAGATGACGAGCGTGTCCTCGAACATCCCGCGGCGCTTCAGGTCCTGGATCAGCCCGTACGTCGCGCGGTCGATGTCCTTGCACTGCGAGGGCATCCGGCCGCCGACGTTCCCGTGATGGTCCCAGTTGTTGTGGTAGATCTGCACGAACCGGACGCCGCGCTCGACGAGGCGCCGGGCCATGAGGACCGAGTTGGCGTACGTGCCGGGCTTCTTCGCATCGTCGCCGTAGAGCTGGAACGTGCTCTCGGGCTCCTTGTCGATCGACGTCAGCTCCGGCACGCTCGCCTGCATCCGGAACGCCATCTCGTACTGGCTGATCCGCGTGTGGGTCTCGGGGTCTCCGACCTGTTTGTAGTTGAGCTCGTTCAGCTCCTTCAGTCCGTCCAGCGTCTCGCGCCGCACGTCGTCGGTCACCCCGGGCGGATTGTTGATGTAGAGGATCGGGTCGCCCTTCGCCCGGAACGAGACGCCCGCGTGCTCGCCGGAAAGGAAGCCCGACGACCAAAGCCGCGCCGAGATCGCCTGCTCCTGGTCCCGGTTCGAGGGGATGGCCACGAGCACGACGAACGTCGGCAGGTTTGCATTCAGCGTGCCGAGTCCATAGGAGACCCATGACCCGATGCACGGCCGGCCCGTCACCTGGTTGCCCGTCTGCATGTAGCAGATGCCCGGCTCGTGGTTGATCGCCTCCGTGTACATCGACCGGATGAAGCAGATGTCGTCGACGGAGCGCGCGAGGTTCGGGAGCAGCTCCGTGACCCACATGCCGCTCTGGCCGTACCGCCCGAAGCGATACTTCGAGGGCGCGACGGGGAAGCGCGCCTGGCCCGAGGTCATGGTCGTCAGCCGCTGGCCGTTCCGGATCGATTCGGGCAGGTCCTTGTCGTACATCGCCTGCATCTGCGGTTTGTAGTCGAAGAGGTCCATCTGCGCGGGCCCGCCGACCATGTGGAGATAGATCACCTGCTTGGCCTTCGCCTTGAAGTGGGGCTTGAGCGGGCTCTTCCCCTCCTGGGCGAAGAGACCCTGCGTCCCGCCCATGAGCGACGCCAGCGCAGCCGTGCCGAGCGCGTTCTTCCCGCGCGTCAGGAACTGCCGCCGCGTTTCGCTCTTGACCCACTCTTCAAAGGGATTCATTTGTTCAAGACCTCGTCGAGGTTCAGCAGCTGGTTGCACACCATCGTCCAGGTCGCGAGTTCCGCGGCGTCGAGTGTCGCGTCGGGCTTCGATTCGCCCACAGCGATCAGCGCTTTCGCGTCCTCGGGCTTGGCCGCGTAGTGCTCCCTGAGCTTCTGGAGGACGCGACGGACGATCGGCGTCTCCTGCGGCGCCAGCGGGCGGGCGAGCACCCGCCGGGCGATGAAGTCGAGCCGCGGGTCGTCGCCCGGCCCGGCTTTCATCGCGTTCTGCGCCAGCGCGCGGGCCGCCTCGATGAACTGCGGGTCGTTCAGCGTCACGAGCGCCTGGAGCGGCGTGTTGGTCCGCTCGCGGCGGACGCACGAGACCTCTCGCGCCGGGGCGTTCAGGATCTCCATCGACGCGGGCGGTGCCATTCGCTTCCAGAACCAGTAGAGGCTCCGCCGGTAGAGCGCCTCGCCGGTGTCGCGCTGGTAGACCTTCGTGTTGCTCTCGCGCATGCCGACCGCGTCCCACACGCCGTCGGGCTGGTAGGGCTTCACGCTGGGGCCGCCGATCTTGGTGGAGAGCGTACCGCTCACGGCGAGCGCGTAGTCGCGGACCATCTCGGCATCCATCCGGAACCGCGGGCCGCGCGAAAGGAGCCGGTTCGCCGGGTCCTTCTCGACCTTCTCCTTCGTCGTCGCGGCCGACTGCCGGTAGGTCGCCGACGTGACAATCGTCCGGAGGAGCTTCTTCACGTCGCCGCCCTCCTCCCGGAATCCGACGGCCAGGAAGTCGAGCAGCTCGGGGTGCGACGGCGCATCGCCCATGATGCCGAAGTCCTCGGACGACTTCACGATCCCCGTCCCGAAGATCTCCTGCCAGAAACGATTCACGATCACGCGCGCCGTCAGGGGGTTCTCCTTCGAGACGAGCCACTGGGCGAGCCCGAGGCGGTTCTTCGGCGCCTCCTTCGGCATCGGGTGGAGCGCCGTGAAGACCCCGGCTTCGACCTTGTCGCGCGGCTTGTCGTACTCGCCGCGGAAGAGGATGTTGGCCGTGGCCATGCTCCCCTTGCGCTCCTCCATGACGTGCGCGATCGCCCCGCGGTCGCGGATCGACTTCTGCTCGGCCGCGAGGGCCGTCTCCTTCTCGGCCGCCGCGGCGACCTTGGAATCGGCCCCGGAGACGACGTCGAAGAGCTCGTCCTTCTCCTTGGCCGGGCGGTCGAGCGGGCCGCGGGCGAGCAGGTCGCGCGCCCTGGACTGGAGGGCCATCCGCTGCACCTCGGCGGGGAGCAGGCGCCGCGAGTAGATCCGGATGTCCTGGACCGCGCCGCCGGTCAGCGTCGAGCTCCTCTTCCGGCGGCCCACGACGAGGGGTGTCTGGGTCTTCGTGGTGCTCTTGAGGTTGTTCGCCTCGATCTTTAGCTTCGCCTCCTTGCCGTCGACGAAGATCTTGAATCCCTCGGCTTTCGACGAGCCGTCGTACGTCGCGAACACGTGGTGCCACGCGCCCGGCTTCAGGGGCTTGCCCGTGGTGACGACCTTGATCGCGTCGCTCTGCCACGCGTGGACCAGGTGGACGACCGCCTCGTTGTTCTCGACGTAGAGGTCCCACCCGCGGAAGGCGTCGTCGTCGTCCATGCGCGCGAGGACCGACGCGGCGCCCTGGAATCCCGCGTTGAGCTTGAGCCAGCAGCCGACCGAGAAGGGCGTGTCCTTCTCGAAGGCGGCGACGTCGCCGAGGTCGATCGTCGACTTACCGTCGAGGATGAGCGCGTGGCCGTGCGGGCCGCCGGCCTTCTCCCAGTGGGTCGGGCCGGCCGCCTTCACCTTGAGCGGCGAGCCGTTGAGCGTGCCGCCGATCGCATCGGCCGGCTGCTCGGCGTCGAGCGGCAGGTGGAACGCGGGGGCGCCGATCTTCTCGACCTCGTCCTGCCAGTCCTCGGGGAGCGCGATCTCGAGCCAGCGGTCGAAGTCGCCGCGCAGGGCCTTCTTCCGCTCGGCGTGCGCGGTCTTCGACGCCTCGACCTCCTTCGGGAGCTCGGTCCAGCGCTTTTCGTCCTCCGCCTTGGGGAGGACCATGATGGGGGCCGTGTCTCGCACGTTGCCGTCCATCGCGCCCTGCGTCGTGTTCCGGAAGAAGGCGCTCATGGAGTAGAAGTCGCGCATGGTGAGCGGGTCGAACTTGTGGTCGTGGCAGACGCAGCAGTTCGCGGTGAGGCCGAGCCAGACCCACGCGGTCGTCTCGACGCGCTCGCGCGCGTAGCTCGCGAGGACCTCCTCGTTGATCGAGCCGCCCTCGTTCGTGGTCATCATGCAGCGGTGGAATCCCGTGGCGACGAGCTGGTCCTTCGTGGCGTCGGGAAGGAGATCGCCGGCGATCTGGTCGGTGGTGAACTTCTCGAACGGCATGTTCTTGTTGAAGGCGGCGATGACCCAGTCGCGGTAGGGCCAGATCTCGCGGAAGTTGTCGAAGTGGAGGCCGTTCGTGTCGCCGTAGCGCGCGGCGTCCATCCAGTACCGCGCGCGGTGCTCTCCGTAGCGGGGGGAATCCAGGAGGCGGTCGACGAACTTCTCGGTGGCGTCGGGGGTGGAGTCGGCGACGAACGCGTCGACGGTCGCGGGCTCGGGCGGGAGGCCGGTGAGGTCGAGCGACAGCCGCCGCGCGAGCGTCCGCCGGTCGGCCTCGGGCGCTGGTTTGAGGCCCGCCTTCTCGAGCCGCGCGAGGACGAAGCGGTCGATCGGGTTGCGGGCCCACTTTTCGTCCTTCACGACGGGGAGGGCGGGCCGCTCGGGCTTGATGAGCGACCAGTGCGGCTCCCACGGCGCGCCCTGCGCGATCCACCTTTTTAGGAGCTCCTTCTCGGCGGGCTTGAGCGTCTTCTTCGACTTGGGCGGCGGCATCACCTCGTCGGGATCCTTGGAGGTGACGTGCTGGTAGAGCGGGCTGGCCTCGGGCTTTCCTTTGACGACGGTCTGCCCGCTCTCGCGTTGGCCGAAGAATCCCTCTTCGCGGTCGAGCCGGAGCTTTCCTTTCCGGCTGCCGGGATCGGGCCCGTGGCAGAGGAAGCAGTTCTCCGAGAGGATAGGCCGAATGTCGCGGTTGAAACGGACCGGCTCGTCCTGGGGCGCGCCGGATCCGGCGCCGCCCATGGAGAGGAGAATGAAGGGCAGAACGAAGGACAGCAGCGCGGTGTCGTTTCGTCGCATGCGGCTCGCAACCCCCAAGGGCGACCAAGCTATCTATAGCAGATACACCCCGGAATGATTACCCGTAGGGAAGGATTCGGGTTGCCCCCGTGTTCAGCCCCATTCGTTGACTAGAGCGGCGGATGCTTGGTATCGTCCCCGCAGATCGATCCCCGGTTTCTCGTCCCCCAAAGAGGAGGGTTGCCATGTCCGAACTCATCGGCCGCCGCACGGCGCTTTCCACCCTGATCGGTGCCGGGCTGGGCCTGACCGCGGCCGCGTCGGCCCAAGCGGCCCCTGCTCCGGACCATCAGCTCAAGAAGCTCGAGAAGCTCTTTAAGATCCTGGAAAACGCGGATGACCACCTGGGCGGGATCATCGACGGGTGGGTGTCCCCTCCCGAACCGGACCGCCCGGTCACCACGCAGGCTCTGCAGGCCATCATCGACGAGTGCACGACGATCCTGAATGGCGCCAACCTGCTCGTGGAATCGATGCGGGCGTGATCCCCCTTCGGGAGTGACTCTCCGCTCTTCCCTTTACCTCGACCAGCCGCTCTTCCGGAAGCGGGTGAACGGGTGGCGGGCCGCCGGAGCGGGCGGCCTCGGGGCGAAGCTTGCGGGCCTCGGCGCCGGGGGCCTCGGCGGCCTGGCGGACTCCACCTCCAGCGGGGCGGGATGGGCGATGCCCGCGGGCACAGGCCGCACCGGGATCCGCAGGCGGATCAGCCGCTCGACGGCCGCGAGCTCCTCGCGCTCCTCGGGGGAGCAGAAGGTGATCGCGATCCCCTCCGCGCCGGCGCGCGCCGTGCGGCCGATGCGGTGGACGTAGTTCTCCGGAACGTCCGGAAGGTCGTAGTTGACGACGTGGGTGATCTCCTCGACGTCGATGCCGCGCGACGCGATGTCGGTCGCCACGAGCACCCGCGAGATCCCCTTCTTGAAGTTCTCGAGCGCCCGTTCGCGGGCCGACTGGCCCTTGTTGCCGTGGATCGCATCGGCCTTGATCATGACCTTCACCAGCTGCTCGGCGACCTTGTTCGCGCCGCGCTTCGTCCGCGTGAAGATGAGTGTGCGCTGGAACGACGGGTCCCTGAGAAGCTTGGTCAGGAGCGGGAACTTCCCGTGACGGTCCACGTGGTAGAGCGACTGGTTGATCTTGTCGACGGTCGACGCGGTCGGCGTCACCTCCACGCGGGCCGGGTCGGTCAGGATGTCCCGCGCGAGCGTCTGGATGTCGTGCGGGAGCGTCGCGGAGAAGAAGAGCGTCTGCCTCTTTTTCGGCAGGAACCCGATCACGCGGCGCACGTCGTGGATGAAGCCCATGTCGAGCATCCGGTCGGCCTCGTCGAGGACGAGGACCTCGACGCGGTCGAGCTTCGCGATCCGCTGCTCGATGAGGTCGAGGAGCCGGCCGGGCGTCGCGACGAGGACGTCGATGCCGTGACGGAGCGCGGCCGCCTGGGGGTTCTGCCCCACGCCGCCGAAGATCACCGTGTTCCGGACCTGCGTGTGGCGCCCGTACGAGGAGAAGCTCTCGCCGATCTGCGACGCGAGCTCGCGGGTCGGGGCGAGGACGAGGACGCGGACGTGGCGCGGCGAGGGCACGGGCGCGCCGTGGAGGCGCTGGAGGATCGGAAGCGCGAACGCCGCGGTCTTGCCGGTGCCCGTCTGGGCGCAGCCGAGAAGGTCGCGCCCCTCGAGCACGCGGGGGATCGTCTGGAGCTGGATCGGCGTGGGGATCTCGTAGCCCTCCTCGCGCACGGCGCGGAGGAGCGGCTCGATCAGCTTGAGGTCATCGAAACGAGTCATGGAAAGCCACCGAAAGGATTATAAAATAAACTCGGGCGGGCTACAGTCAGCGCTGCGGATGCCGAAGGAGACTTCCCGAACGCAAGGAGTATACACGATCCGCCCTCGCGGCGCCAGCCCTATCCGGACGGAAGCCTGATCTTCCGGGCTCAGTAATCCGCCACGGAGCCGTCGCGAAGTTTCGCGCCGGGCCACTTGTAGCTCTGCGGCTTCTTCGCCGTCTCCTCGATCAGCTTCTCGTTCACCTCGACGCCGAGTCCCGGCCCCGGGGGGAGCCCGATATACCCGTCCTTGTCCAGCTCCCAGGCCATCGACGTGAGGTCCTTTGGATTGAAGCCATAGTTGGTCGGGTAGAACTCGTGGATCAGGAAGTTCGGGATCGACGAGACGACGTGCAGGCTCGCCGCGATCCCGAGAAAGCTCGCGGTGCAGTGGGGCGCGATCGGGACGCTGTATGCCTCCGCGAGCACCGCGATCTTCCGCTGCTGCGTGATGCCGCCCGTGTGGCACGCGTCGGGCTGAAGGATGTCGATGCACCTCTCCTGCAGGTAGGGGATGAACTCCCAGATCGTCCGGTCGCGCTCGCCGGTCGCGAGCGGGATGCGGATTGCCGCCTTGAGCCGCTTGAAGACCTCGATGTTGCCGGGCACCGCGGGCTCCTCGATGAAGAGCAGCTCTTCGGGACGGAGCGCGCCAGCCAGCTGGATCAGGGTCGCGGGCGGCAGGAGGCAATGGGCGTCGAGCATGACGGAGCCGTCCGGCCCGACCTTCTCGCGCGCCGCCTTGATGGCGTTCAGGATCCTCTGGATGTCGGCCGGATCGCTCGCGTGCTCGAACACCCCGGGCGCCGGGACCTTGATCGCGCGGTGGGTGTGGTAGACGCGGATGCGGTCGCGGCACGGCCCGCCGAGCAGCCGGTAGACGGGCACGCCCCACAGCCGGCCGGTGATGTCCCAGAGGGCCATGTCGATGCCCGCCAGCGTGTGGACCATGAGCGCCCCGCCCCGCATGTCGCGGTGGGCGCGATAGACCTTCTGCCACAGGTGCTCGATCCGCGTCGGGTTCTCGCCGTCGATCAGCTCGTAGAGCGACTCGGCGAGCGGCTTGGCGACCCGGGGGTCGACCCCTTTGACGTCGCCCCAGCCGACAAGCCCGTGGTTGGTCTCGATGCGGAGGAAGACGTGCGCGTCGACCCAGTACGTCCGCATCCCGGTGATGCGCAGGGTCGACGTCTTGTCGGCGACCTGGGCCGCCGGGTTCTTGTCCTGCATCACTCTGTACAATACGGAGACGAATCCTTCCCGTAACCGCCGCCGGCGGATATCCTTGCGGGACCGACCTGGAGAAACACCCGTGACAGAGACCAACGAGCACCGGCTCCCGACCGACGTCGTCCCGCGCGCCTACCGGCTCACCCTCGAGCCCGACCTCGAGAAGTTCACGTTCAATGGGGAAGTCGCGATCGACCTCGACGTCCGCCAGGCCACGCGGGAGATCGTCCTCCATGCGGCCGAGCTCGAGATCCAATCGGCCTCGCTCGGAGAGGTCCGGATGGACGCCGCTCGCGAGCGCGCGACCATCGTCGCCCAGGAGCCGCTCAAGCCCGGCCCCGTCACCGTTACGATCCGCTTCACCGGCACGCTCAACGACAAGATGCGCGGGTTCTACCGGAGCACCTACACGCGCCCCGACGGATCCAAAGGGGTGATGGCGACGACGCAGTTCGAATCGACGAGCGCGCGCCGCGCGTTCCCGTGCTTCGACGAGCCCGCGCTGAAAGCGACGTTCGACGTGACGCTCGTCGTCCCGAAGGCCCTGACCGCGATCTCCAACATGCCGGTCGTGCTCGACGAAACCGCCGAGGGCGGCCGCCGCCGCGTCCGGTACGCAAAGAGCCCGGTCATGCCGACCTACCTCCTCGCGTTCATCGTCGGCGAGTTCGAGTCGATCGAGGCGAAGACGAAGGACGGCGTCCAGGTCCGCGTCTTCTCGACCCCGGGCCGGGTCGAGCTCTGCCGCTTCGCGCTCGAGACCGCGGTGCGCGGCCTGGAGTTCTTCGGCGGCTACTACGGCATCCCCTACAAGAAGTCGATTTCGAAGTGTGACTTGATCGCCGTGCCGGATTTCGAATACGGCGCGATGGAGAACTGGGGCGCGATCACGTTCCGCGAGACGGCGATCTTCGTCGACCCGAAGAAGTCGTCGGTCCCGCAGCGCCGGCGCGTCGCCGAGGTCGTCCTCCACGAGCTCGCCCACCAGTGGTTCGGCAACCTGGTCTCGCCCGAATGGTGGAGCTTCCTCTGGCTGAACGAGAGCTTCGCCACGTTCATGGCCTACAAGGCCGAGCACGCGCTCTTCCCGGAGTGGCGCGTCTGGGAGGAGTACCTGGCGGCGATCACGTCGGCGGGGAAGTCGCTCGACAGCCTGCGGAGTTCGCACCCCGTGGAAGTGATCGTGCGCGACCCGAACGAGGTCGACCAGATCTTCGACGCGATCTCCTACAACAAGGGCGGCTCGGTCCTCTGGATGCTGGAGCAGTCGATGGGCGAGGAGCCGTTCCGCAAGGGCGTCGCGAAATACCTCGAGTCGCACTCGTACGGGAACGCGGGGACCGACGACCTCTGGGGCGCGATGGGCGGCGAGATCCCGAAGATGATGGACGGCTGGACGCGCCGCGTCGGCTGGCCGGTCGTCCACGCGCGCCGCGAGGGCGGCTCGCTCAAGCTGAAGCAGGAGCGATTCTTTCTCGACGGCCCTTCCGAGGACCCGACGGTCTGGGACATCCCGGTCGCGTCGCTCTCCGCGTCCGGCCGCGCCACGTCGCGGTTTTCATCCCGCGAGGGCGCGATGCCGGCTCCGGCGGGCTGGGTCAAGCTGAACGCGGGCCAGTCCGGATTCTATCTCGTCAACTACGACGACGCGGGATGGAAGGAGCTCGCGGCCTCGGTGGCGGCGCTTCCGGCGGCCGACCGCTTCGGCCTGCAGGAGGACGCCTACTCGCTCCTGCGGGCGGGCTATCTCTCGGTCGCGGCGTACCTGACGCTGGCCGGCTCCTTCGGCAGCGAGGAGAACCACCACGTCATGTCGGGGATCGCGGGCGGTCTGGGGGCGCTGGCGGACATCTTCCACGGCGAGCCCGCGGCGTTGAAGGTCGAGGAATTCGGCCGGAAGCTGGTCGCCCCCATCGTCGGCCGGATCGGCTGGGACGAGAAGGAGGGGGAGGGGCACGAGCGCCTCCTGCTCCGCTCGACGGTGCTCGGCGCGGCGGTGTCGTTCTCCGAGCCGGGCGCCGTGGCCGAGGCAAAGCGGCGCTTCCAGGACCCGGGGGCCTTGACGCCGAACATCCGCTCGACGGTCTTCTTCGCAGCGGCGCGCCACGGCGAGGACTCCGCGCTCGACGCGCTGATCGCGCTTTACGAGAAGGCCGACCTCCCCGAGGTGAAGGTGCAGCTGCTTCGCTCGATGGGGGCGTTCCGCCGTGAGGCGCCGCTCCGCCGCGCGATCGCCTATGCGCTCTCCGACAAGGTGCGCCTTCAGGACGGGATGTTCGCCTTCGCGTCGGCGCCGATGGAGGCGAAACCCGTCGTCTGGTCGCTCTTCAAGGAGCACTTCGCGACGATCGACCAGCGCTACGGCAAGAGCGGCCTGATCGGCCACTTCGTGAGCTCGGCCGCGGCGGGCATCCCGAGCGAGTCGCACGCGGCCGACGTGGAGGCCTTCTTCAAGTCCCACCCGGTGCCCTACGCGACGGAGAAGCTCAAGCAGACGCTCGAGGGGATTCGCGCCCGAGCCAAGTTCCGCGCGAAGAACGCCGCGGCGCTCGCGCAGTACTTCAAATAGGGACCTGTCGGAGGTCGCTTAGTCGCTTTTCAGCTCGATGTCCGACCAGAACCCGAATTCCCACGCCCAGCCCGTCGCCGCGTTCTCGAGCCGGAGGAGGATCTTCTTTCCCGCGAACGGCGTGAGGTCCACCTTGACCTGTTTCCAGCCGCTGTTGGGCGGGGTCACCTCCTGCTTGTGGATCAGCTTCCCGTCGGCGAGGACGCGCAGCTCCCAGTCTCCCTGTTGATGCGGCGCCACCCAGAGAGAGAGCGTCGTCTTCTTTCCGGCGGGGATCTCGACGGTGCGCTCCAGCGAGCCCGGCTTCTCCCGCGTCAGGGGGTGCGTCTCGAACACCTTCTGCCGGCCTGCGTAGGAGTCCAGGAGCTTCGGCATCCCCGCCTCGCCCGACGACTCGACCTTCCAGACCTTCCACGGCCCGAGGGCCTCGAGGCGGTCCTTCTCCGCCGCCTCGGTCGCGCGTTTGGCCAGGTCGTCGGCGAAGGCCCGCAGCTCCTCCGCACGGCGCGTCCCATGGAAGGCCTCCGGGATCGTCCGCGCGCGCTCGACCGCCTCGGCGTACTTCTTCTGCGACCAGAGGGTCTCCGCCTCCGCGCGGGCGGCGTCGATCGCCGCCTTCCCCGCATCCTCGAGGGACTTCTCGTAGAGAGAGCGGACCTCCCGGACCTGGGCCGCGCGAGTCCCCGCCATCTTCTCGGCCGCCGCGATCATTCGCTCGACCTCGGTCCGCCGCTGGAACCCCGGGTCTTCGGCGATCCTCGTCCGGATCTGGGCGAGAAACGCCTCGAACCTGGCCGATTTCTCCTCCTCGGTGGGCTCCCGGAGCGTGTCCGCATCCCTGGCGCCGCTGGCCAGTCTTCGGGGTTCCTCCTCGGTCCGGCGAGGGGGCGGGGCGGACTTCTCCCGTGGCTCCAGGACGGGCTCGCGGCCGGTTCGGGAAGGCGCATTGGCCGGGGGCGGGGTGGGCGTCCCTCCGGACGTGGCGAAGGCGATCAGGACGATGAGGAGCACGACCCCGCCGACGATCCCCGCGATGACCGCGGGCTGGGGCCCCTTGGCCGCCGGGACCGTCGGGATGGCGCGACGCGGCGTTCCCGGAATGGCCTCCAGGTGACCCGAGGAGACCTTTCTGGACGGGCGGGCGGGTTCGGGGGCGGGGGGACGGAAGGGAGCGCAGGCCGTGCAGTAGGGGCGGTGATCGACCTCGCAGGCCTTCCCTTTCGCGAAGTCGGCCTCGCGGAGGCTGACCCCGCAGGCCTCGCAGTAAACGATCTCCTGTCCCATACGGCGGGTCCATTATACACCCGGGGACCGGAGACGTTAACCGATCGGGAGCGACTCCGTCGAGTCGCCGAACTTCTCGACCGGCGTCCCCATCCGCTCCAGCATCGCCTTGAAGAGGTTGCAGAGCGGAGTCTTCGGGGCGCTCGCGATGTGGCGGCCGCTGTCGATCGAGCCGCCCCCGCGACCGGCCAGCAGGATCGGCAGGTTGTCCGGGTCGTGCTTGTTGCCGTCGGAAAGGCTCGATCCGAAGAAGATCATCGAGTGATCGAGAAGCGTCCCGGTCCCCTCCTTGATCGCCTTCATCTTCGCCATCATGTACGCCAGCTGTTCGACGTGCCACCGCACGATTTTCGAGTAGGGCTCGTACTTCTCCTTCTTGCTCTCGTGGTGACTGAACTCGTGGTGCGCGCCCTTCACCCCCGGGATGAGCGAGGTGAAGTTCTTGCCCGAGACGTCGTTCGCGAACATGAAGGTCGAGATCCGCGTCGTGTCGGTCTGGAACGCGAGGACGATCAGGTCCATCATGAGCCGCACGTGCGCCTGGTGGTCGCCGGGCGCGCCCGCGGGAGGCGCCCAGTCGCCGGGGCCCGGCGGCGTCCACTCGCGCGGGTCGGGCTTCGAGTAGAACTCGATCCGCTTCTCGACCGCGCGGATCGAGTCGAGGTACTCGTCGAACTTGGTCTGGTCGTCCCGGCCGAGCGTTCCGCGGAGCTTCTTCGCGTCCTCGAGCACGAGGTCGAGGAGCGCGCGGTCGTCCTCCTGCTTCCGGGCGTCGGCGCCGCGCTTCATGCCGAAGAGCCGTTCGTAGGCGGCGTGCGGATGGATCTCGCGCGCGACGGGCGTGTTCGCGTTCCGCCACGAGATGTGCGAACCGTAGAGCCGCGTGAAGCCGACGTTGCTGTCGATCCCCGAGATCACCGGGTCGATGCCGAGCTCGAGCGACGGGAGCGGTGTCAGGTGGCCGATCTTCTCCGCGCAGAGTTGGTCGAGCGAGGCGCTGCCGACGCCCAGGTCCTTGCCCGTCGTCTTGTGGACCGGCAGGCCTGTCAGGTAGTTCGCGGTCTTCGCGTAGTGGCCGTCGCCGTTGTGCGAGCCCGCCTTGTCGAGCCTCGAGAGAACGAGGACGTCCTCCCGGTGCGGCGCCAGGGGCTCGAGGGCAAAGGGCAGCTCGTAGTCGCCTCCCTCCGTCTCGGGGATCCAGTCCTTCATCCACGCGCCGTTCGGGAAGTACATGCAGCTCATGCGGACGGGCGCTTTGCCGGGCCCACTCCCGAGTGCGAGCGCGGGGCGCATCGCGTCGAGGAGCGGCAGGCCGAGCGTCACGCCCGCCCCCTTCAGGAAGGTCCTTCTGGATAGCTTCATCGCATTACCTCTGGCCCCTATGTCTCGAGGAGTTCGGAGTCTGCTCTTCTCCGTGCCTCTGTGTCTCTGTGGTTATCTTCTCTTTCACTTCTTCGCGTACCGGTGGCCGAACGGGTAGCTCAGGGCGATCGTCTCGATCATCGCCGAGGCCCGGTAGTCGTTCGCCTTGAGCGCCTTCATGGAATCATCGACCACGCAGTCGTCGAACTTGTTGAGCCCGCGGCCGAGCGCGTAGCCCAGCATTTTCTTCGCGAGGTGCTTCATCACCTCGTCCTTCCGCGCCATCAGGATCCTTTTGAGCTCGATCACGCCGTCGAATTTCTCGCCCGAGGGGAGCTGCCCCGCCGTGTCGATCGGGAGGCCGTCGTCGTCGGTCCGCCACCGGCCGATCGGGTCGAAGTTCTCCAGGCCGAAGCCGAGCGGGTCCATCCGCGAGTGGCACGCCGCGCACTCGGGCGTGGTCCGGTGCTTTTCGAGTCGCTGGCGGAGCGTCTGCTTCTTCTCGTCCGCGCCGTTCTCCGGCAGGCTCCCCGCGTTCGCGGGCGGCGGCGGGACCTTGCTCCCCAGGAGCGACTGGAGGACCCACTTGCCGCGCACGACGGGGCTCGTGCGGAGCGGGAACGAGCTCGCGGTCAGCACCGCGGCCATCCCCACCACTCCACCGCGGCGCGGATCGTCCAGGTGGACCGGCCGCATCTCCGCTCCCTCGATGCCCTTGATCCCGTAGAGCTTCGCCAGTCGCGCGTTCAGGAACGTCGTGTCGCTGTCGATCAACTGGACCAGGCTCCGGTCGCGGCTCACCACGTCGTGGAAGAACGCCACCGCCTCGCCCTTCATCGCCTCGGCCAGCTCGTCGTCGAAGTCGGGGAACTTCTTGGGATCCGGCCGGACGGTCTTTCCGAGCGGCTCCAGCTCGAGCCACTGGAGCGCGAACCCCTCGCCCAGGGCCCTCGAGCGCGGGTCCCGGAGCATCCGTTTCACCTGGGCGCGGAGGACGTCGCGGTCCGCGAGCGTCCCGCTTTCGGCGAGCGCGAGGAGCTCCTCGTCGGGGATCGACGACCAGAGGAAGTACGAGAGCCGCTGCGCGAGCGGGAACCCGCCGAGAGGGTAGATGCCTTCCTTCTCCGGTTCGGGCTCGACCAGGAAGAGGAAGCTGGGCGAGACGAGGACCGCCTTGAGCGACAGGCGGAGCGAGGCCTCGAACGAGTCGCCCCGCTTCTGCGCCCGGTCGAACATCGCGAGCAGCCGCGCGACCTCCGCGTCGGCGACGGGCCGGCGGAACGCGCGGCGCGCGAACGCGGCGACGGTCGACTTCGCGTCCTTCGCCCGCTTCGCGATCGGCGCGGCGGCGAGGACCCGGTCGGCCGCCTCCATGTATTTCTCCAGCAGGATGGGCGAGGTGAACAGGGCGTCGCCGTTGTTGTCGAACCCTTCGCCGCCCGAGCCGTCGGCGGGGATGTCGCGCTCGGCGTGAAGCTCGACGCCGAGGAGGTCGCGGACCGAGTGTCCGTACTCCAGGCGGTTGAGCCGGCGGCTCATCGCGTAGCCCTTGTAGAACCGCGTATTCCGGTCGCTCGCGAGCTGTTCGCAGTCGAGCTGCTTGCCCTTGGGCAGCGTGGAGAACCACTTGCTGATGAGCCCCTTCTCCTCGAAGCTCGGCTGGGGCGACTTCTCGGGCGGCATCTCGAATGCGTTGACGCGCTCGACGATCTTCTGCCAGGTGGCGGCCTGCTCGAGGACCTGCGGGGTGGTCTTGAAGAGGGTGAGGTCGAGCTCACCCTTTTTCTTCTCCGGCCCGTGGCACTTGGTGCAGTACTTCGTGATGAGGGGCAGGACCTTCTGCTCGAAGTCTTTTGGATCGTCGGGCTCTGCGGCAGCGGGCCTCGGGGCGCCGCCGGGCAGAAGACAGATCGCAAGCGAGGCGATTGCGGGCCCCCATCGAAGTGTGCTCATGGGTCTTTCACTGTAATAACACGGGGCGGGGACCCCGTGGCTCAGTCTCCCCTGATACCGCGGTTCGGGGTACCATAGGGGATATGATGTTCACCCTCGTGTTTCTCCTCGGGCAGGCCGCCGACGTCGCCCGCATGGACGAGCATCGCGGCGGCGGGGCGGTCGTCTTCTCGGCCGACGGCCGCTGGCTCGCGTCGCACGGCGCCGAGGGGCTCCACGTGTGGGAGCTCGCGACCGGCCTCGAGCGGAAGCTCGACGGGGCCTCGACGAGCGCGCGCGTGGCGCCGGAGCGCCACTTCGCGTTCGTGCCCGCCGGGAAGGAGATCATCCTTTTCGAGTCGGGCCGGTTCCTGGCGTGGGATCTCGAGACCGGCGCGCGCGTTCGTTCCGTGAAGGGACCTTCCGGGCTTCCGATCACGTCGCTCCTCTCCCCCGACGGCGCCGCCTTCGTCGTCGTCGGGGTGGCGGCCGCGATGATCCACCCCACGGGGAGTGAAAAAACGACCCCGCTCGACCTCGCAGACGGCGAGGCAGGCTCTCTCTCGTTCTCGGGGACGGGCGAGCGGGTCGCGCTCTCGGGAACCACGCGCGGACGCGGCGGCTGGGCCCGCGCCTGGGAGACGGCCACCGGGAAGGAGATCTTTTCCGCGCGGATCGAACCGCCGGGGAGGGCGCGGAACCTCGTGATCCAGACGCCCCCGGGCTCGCTCTCGGCGGATGGGAAAATCCTCGCCGTCGCGCGCGCGCCCGGCACCCACGTGACCGGCGTCCCGGGCGGTCCCTCGACGATCCAGCTCTGGGAGGTGGAATCGGGGAAGATGATTGCCGAACTCGAAGGCCACAAGGGCCAGGCGTGGGGGGCCGCGTTCTCCGGCGACGGCACGCGCCTCGCGACGTGGGGCGCGACCGACCTGGTCGTGTGGAACCTCGTCTCGAAGAAGCCGGCACTCGCGCGGTCGGGGATGATCCACGCGGCCGCGTTCTCGCCCGATGGCGCCGCGCTCGCCTTCGCCGCCTCCGCCGACGTGCTCACCCACAAGGACCGGACGCTGGCGGTCGTCGACCTCGAGTCGCTCAAGGACCGCTTCGCGCTCCCGCCGGCCTACGTCCAGGACCTGGCCTTCTCGCCCGACGGGAAGCGGCTCGCCGCGAGTTCGGATCAGGGGATCCGCCTTTTGGATTCGTCGACGGGCACCGAGGTCAAGCCGGAGAAGCGCTGAGAGGATTCACACCGAGGCGCAGAGAAGAACTCTCCAATCCCTCGGAACGAGGAGTCTTGAGGCGCGAGGGTTACCGTGCCCGCTTTCCGAGCAGGTTGACCTCATGGGATTCCATCCAGGAGACTTTGGAGGATTTCTCCCCTATGATCAGCCCCTCCTTATATGAAAGGAGGACTCCCTCACCCGCGGAGAAAGAAGCAACCACACTCCTCTCTTCCTGGGCCCACGGTTTCTCGAACTGGTCCTTGATGACGATGTGGGCGCTGCGGTTGCTCAGTTGGTCAAGATTGAACGTCCGGGTGAACCTTTTCTGTCCTGGCATGGTGAAGGCGGCGCTGGACATCTCTGACGACCAGCGAGACCCCTCGTGAACCTTCTCAGGAGGAAGGGGCAAATACCAGACCAGGCGACCCGCCTGATCAAAGAAGTGGGGGTACAGGAGTGTGTCCATGGGGAACTCCAGGAGTGGCTTTCTTGCGATTTCCGAAGTCTTGATCCCGTCCACTTCTTCGACGATGCCGAAAGGGGTCATTCGAAGGGTCATCGATTTCCCGACGCGGACCGCAAACGCCAGTGCCACCGGATTCGTGGGGATCTCCTTGTCCCGCTCCGAATCGTAGTCCCAGCTGGAAGAATGGGAGAACGCCGATTCGCACATGCAGATGACTATGGTTGAGCCGTCCCCATTTTCTTGAGATACGGTCATGCAGTAAACCCCGCCGCTCCGCGATGCCATCGTTGTATGAGTGACGTTGTAGCGCCACTCCTCCCCCTTTTTGAATTTCCAGCGAAGTTCGATCGGGGGTGGAATGAGCACGAGCCTGAGGATGACTCCAAAGGGAATGAGTCCTGCGAGGATCACCAGGGATACAGCAATTCGGCGCTTCATGAAATACCGACTTACCACACCGCGGAAAGAGGACAGAATCTTCTTGGTGGTCTTTGTGACTTTGTGGTGACTCTTCCTACCCCGTCGTGATGCGGCGGTAGATCTCCCCCTCGTTGATCGTCGCCCGCTCGGGGCGGCCCTTGTGGAAGTAGACGAGCTTCGTGTGGTCGATGCCGAGGAGGTGCAGGATCGTCGCGTGCAGGTCGTGGACGTGGAGGCGCGTTTCGACCGCGTGGAGGCCGATATCGTCGGTCGTCCCGATCGCCTGTCCGCCCTTCACGCCGCCGCCGGCCATCCACATCGTGAATCCATAGGGGTTGTGGTCGCGGCCGTCGCCCTTCTCGGACATCGGCGTCCGGCCGAACTCGCCGCCCCACAGGACGAGCGTCTCGTCGAGCAGCCCGCGACGCTTGAGATCCTTGAGCAGCCCGGCGACCGGCTTGTCCATGGAGCGGCAATTGTCGCCGTGGTTCTTCTCGATCCCGCTGTGCGCGTCCCACTTGCTCCCCGCGCCCGAGTAGAGCTGGACGAACCGCACGCCGCGTTCGACGAGGCGCCGCGAGAGGAGACACATGCGGCCGTAGGACTCGGTGACCTTCTCCGTCACGCCGTAGAGCCTGAGCGTCTCGTCGCTCTCGCGCGAGAGGTCGACCGCCTCGGGCGCCTCCGCCTGCATCCGGAACGCGAGCTCGTAGCTCTTGATCCGCGCCTCGAGGTCGGTGCTCTCCGGCCGGCCGGCCGCGTGGCCCCGGTTGAGCTCGTCGAGCAGCGCGAGCTTCTCCTTCTGGCGCCCGTCGCCGATGCCCGGCGGCGTCTGGAGGTTCGGGATCGGCTCGGTGCCGGACTGCAGCCGCACGCCCTGGTAGACCGCGGGCATGAAGCCCGATCCCCAGTTGCGCGGGCCGTTCACGACCGTCGCGGGATTGTCCTGCATCACGACGAACCCGGGAAGGTTCCGGTTCTCGGTGCCCAGTCCATAGGAGACCCACGAGCCGAGCGACGGCCGCCCGGCGAGCGGCGTCCCCGTGTTCATCTCGCACACGCCGCCCGAGTGGTTGAGCCCGTCCGTCACGCAGGAGCGGAGGACCGCGAGGTCGTCGACGCACTCCGCGGTGTACGGCAGCCAGTCGGAGACCCACTGCCCGCACTTGCCGTGCTGCTTCCACGTCCGCTTCGAACCCAGGAGGGGCGAACCGTACTCGCCCATCGCCGTGATCACCCGGCCGAAGCTGGCCGGGAGCGGCTTCCCCGCGAGCTCCTGGAGCTTGGGCTTCGGATCGAACATGTCGATTCCGCTCGGCCCGCCCTCCATGAAAAGAAAGATCACGCTCTTCGCGGTCGGCCGGTAGTGCGACTGCGTGGAGGACGCGGTGAACGCCGGCCCGTCCTGCTTGCCCGCCGCAGCCTTGGCGGAGGCGGGGGCCCCCAGCAGCGAACTCATCGCGAGCGCGCCGAATCCGGCGCCCGCCTTCGCCAGGAACTCGCGACGCGAGCGCGGGATTTCGCGGTGGGGGAGGCCGTTAGTCAACATAGAGGAATCCGTTTGAGTTCAAAAGGACATGGCAGAAATCTACCAGCCCGGACTCCGATGCGGCCGGCCCGGCCTTTAGACGCGCGGGCCGCGTGAGCGGCGGCTGGAGGCCGGCCGAGTCGCGGAAGAAGCCCGGGTCGCTCTCGAACTTCCAGTAGCCCGCGACCTGGCCCGCGGTCTCGCCCTCGTGGATCAGGAGCTGCTCCTTCGGCAGCGCCGCGCGCGAGAGCCTCACCTCGTCGACCAGGCCGTCCCACCCGTGGCCCGCCTGGCCGTCGCGCCCGCCGATCATGAACGCAACGGTCGACTTGTACTCGCCCGTCGACGCGTGCTTCACGTTCGCCGTGCGGAGCGGCGCCTCCGGGTCGGAGAGGTCGAGCAGGGTGAACGTGATCCCCGACTCGCCCGTCTCCGCGATCTTCACCGACGCGGCCACGTAGTGCGTCTTGTGGAGCGCGATCCGGAGGTCCGAGGGGATCACCTCGTAGCCCGCGTTCCCGACCAGCTGGAGGACGAGGTTGCGCGGCTGGTGCTTCGACTTCTCGCTCGTGATGCCCAGCGACCACCCGCGGTGCTCCAGGTTCCCGTCCCACTGCGAGGCGATCACGCGGACCTGGGCATCCTCGAAGAGCGAGTCGAGAATCACGATCGCCTCGATCGTGAAGTCGGCCTCGGGGAACGAGCGCATGTCGGAGAGCCGGAGCCGGTCCTCGACGTGGCCGTTCCGCAGCCGCGCGGCCTGGCCGCCGCGGTCGGGCATCGACTGGACGAGCGGGAGCTCCGCCGCCCCGCCCGCGACCGCCGCCGCCGGAGCGCTCTTCGAGAGGAACGCCAGCGACCGCTCGCGCTCCGCCGGCAGCGGCGCCCGGCCGCACGCGAGGCGGAAGGCCTGATCGACCTTCTCCGCGTCCGATCCATTGAGCCGCCGGGCGAAGGCCTGCGCCCGCTCGAGGGGCCAGCGCCCGTTGATCATGAGGAGCGATTGGGTCGCCGTCGTCGTCGCGTTCCGTCCCGGCACGCTCGAGAAGTTTTCCGGCGCGTCGAAGGCCTCGAGGAGCGGGTCCTTTGAGTTCCGGAGGACCTTCGTGTAGACCGACCGCCGCGGCGCGGTCCAGTCGACCGACAATCCGCCCATCGCGACATCGAGCTCGCCGCTCGCGGCCAGCATCCCGTCGCGCACCTCCTCGCAGTCGAGGCGCCTGGGGTTCATCCGCCAGAGCCAGCGGTTGTCGGGATCCTTGAGCCGCGCCGCCGCCGGCGACGGGTGGACGGACGCCTGCCGCCAGGTCGCCGAGGTCAGGACCAGGCGGTGCATCGCCTTCAGGCTCCAGCCCTCCTTGACGAATCGCGCGGCCAGCCAGTCGAGGAGCTCGGGGTGCGAGGGTTTCTCGCCGAGGTGGCCGTAGTCGCTCGACGAGGCCACGAGGCCGCGGCCGAAATGGTGCTGCCAGACCCGGTTGATCATGACCCGCGCGGCGAGAGGGTTCTCCGGGTTCGTCAGCCAGCGCGCGAGCGCCGTGCGCCGGCCCGTCGTCGCCGCCGTCGGCTCGAACTTCGGGGGCGGCGCGCCGAGGACGGTGAGGAACGCGGGCTCGATCACCCTCGTCGAGTCGCCCGGGATCATCGTGGGAGGCGCGGTTCCGGCGACGTCGGTCACCACGGCGCCGGGGACGGGATCCTTCGGCTTGATCGGGTCGAACTCGGCGAGCTTTTGCTTGAGCGCCGACCAGCGCTCCCGCTCGGTGCCCTTGATGCGGCCGTCGATGTTCCCGCCCTCCTCGCGCCCCTGCCGCTCGATGAGCTCGGCGATCTGCTGCTCATAGGGGGTCCGCTCGGCCGCGGGCTTGTTGTACATCACCATGAATTCGGGGAGGAACTTGACCAGGACGACCCGGGCCGCGTTGGCGACGTGCGGCTTCTCGATCTTCGCGATCTCCGAGAGGACCGGCGCCGCCTTCTCCTCCCACGCGCGGCGCTTCGCGTCGTAATCGGCCTTCTGCGCCGGCGTGGCCAGCGGCAGGTCGTACCGCCAGTGGATGCCCGCGAAGAACGACTGGAGCGCGAAGTAGTCGCGCTGGAGGATCGGGTCGTACTTGTGATCGTGGCAGCGGGCGCAGCCCATGCCGAGGCCGAGGAAGACGTCGCCCGTCACGTCGGTGATGTCATTGAGGATGTCCGCCCACTGGCCGGGCGCGTTGCGCTGGTTGTACTCGTAAATCGAGTGGCGCATGAACCCGGTCGCGACGATCACGTCGGGGTCGTCGGGCGCGACCTCGTCGCCCGCGAGCTGCTCGAGGACGAAGCGGTCGTACGGCTTGTCGCTGTTGAACGAGGCGACCACGTAGTCGCGGTAGGGCCAGGCGTTGGGGCGGTACCCGTCCTGCTTGTAGCCATCGCTCTCCGCGTAGCGGACGAGGTCGAGCCAGCGGCGCGCCCAGCGCTCGCCGTAGCGCGGGCTGGCGAGCAGGCGGTCGATCACGCGCTCCCACGCGCCGGGAGTGGAGTCCTTGAGGAAGGCGTCGATCTCGTCGGGCGTGGGCGGAAGGCCGTGGAGGTCGAACGTTGCGCGGCGGATGAGCGTCGCGCGGTCGGCCTCGGGGGCGGAGACGAGCTGCTCGGCGGCGAGCTTCGCGCGGATGAATCCGTCGATGCTCCCGTCGGGGGTCGCCTTCACCGGCCGGAAGGCCCACCAGCGGCGGTCCTCGTCGGTGATCTTCTTCTCCTTGCGCGCCGTCTTGGCGCCGACGTCCTTGCCCCACGCGGCGCCCGACTTGATCCACTGGACGAGGATCTCGATCTCGCCCGCGGGCAGCGCCTCCTTCGGCGGCATCCGGACGTCGGGGTCCTTGCTCGTGACGTGCGTGACGAGGAGCGACTTCTCCAGATCGCCGGGGACGACCGCGGGGCCGTCGTCGCCGCCCTTGAGCGCCGCAGCGCGCGAGTCGAGGCGGAGGCCGCCTTTGGGCTTCGGCGCCTCGGCGCTGTGGCATTTGAAGCAGCGCGCGGCGAGGAGCGGGCGGACCTTCGATTCGAAGATCTCGACCTGCTTGGGGTCGGGGGCGGGATCCTGCCGGGCCGGGGCGGGGGCGGAGGCTAGGATCAGCCAGAGAAGCGCCGCGGCAACCGATCGCAACGTCATTGCTTCGCCTGTTCGCGGATTCCGGGTCCGGGTGTAGGGAAATCCGTCCGAAATTCCGCTGGATCCTTCACCTCTAATATACGCTCCGCAGCCCGGGCTCCACGGATTCGCTTCCTCAATTCGATTTTCCTACACCGCGGCGTCCTTCCTGCGAACAGGGGGGCGTGCTGACGATCGCCGGCGACCCGTATCGTCTCTGCGACGGAATCTCGCGGCGCAACCTTCTCAGGATCGGGGCGATGGGGCTCGGGGGACTGATGCTCCCCGACCTCCTGCGGGCCGAGGAGCGGGCCGGGGGGCGGTCCTCCGCGAAGGCCCTGATTAACATCCACCTGAACGGGGCGCCGAGTCACCAGGATCTCTGGGATCTCAAGCCCGGGGCGCCGGCGGAATACCGCGGCGAGTTCCGGCCCATCGCCACGAACGTTCCGGGCATGCAGATCTGCGAGCTCCTCCCCGGGCTGGCCCGGAGGGCGGATCGGTTCGCGATCGTCCGGGGCCTGGTCGGAGCGTTCGACGACGGCCACAACGCGAACATGATCATGACGGGGTATCCGGGAGATTCGCTCAAGGAGGTCGGCGGCCGGCCCTCGATGGGATCGGTCCTCTCCAAGCTCTCCTCATCGGACGGCGACCGGGCGCTGCCCTTCGTTTCCCTGCTTCAGAAAGGCAACCCGGCCGGGCCCGGCTTTCTCGGCCCCCTTCATCAGCCCTTCATTCCCGACCCGGGCAGCCGCGACAATTTCAGGCTGGGGAAGATCGACGCGAGCCGGCTCCGCGATCGCACCGGGCTCCTCAAAGAGCTCGACACGCTCCGCCGCGACAGCGACGCGAGCGGCCGGATGGCCGCGATGGATCGCTGCACGGAGCGGTCGGTCGAGCTGGTGACGTCGGGCCGGATGGCGGACGCGCTCGACCTGGGCCGCGAGAAGCCGGAGACGGTGAAGCGCTACCTCGGCTCCGGGAAGGACGAATTCCCCTATAGCTACAATCGCAACCTGCTTCTCGCCCGCCGGCTGGTCGAGGCCGGCGTCCGCTGCGTCGCCGTGGAGGCGCTGGGACTCTGGGACACCCATGAGGACAACTTCAAGACCCTGCGCCGCCTGCTCCCCGCCTTGGACATGGGCCTCTGCGCGCTGCTCGACGATCTCAAGAACAGCGGCCTGCTGGACCAGGTTCTCGTCGTCGTGTGGGGCGAATTCGGCCGCACGCCCCGGATCAACGAGAAGGGGGGACGCGACCACTGGCCTCGTCTCTCGGCGGCGCTTCTCGCAGGCGGCGGCTTGAAGACGGGACAGGTCGTCGGCTCGTCGGACCGGAATGCCGGCGAAGCCGTCGACGCCGTTCACTACCAGCAGGTCCACGCGACCCTGTACCGCGCGCTGGGGATCGACGTCTCCACGGCACAGTTGGTCGACCCGGCGGGCCGCCCCCAGTATCTCCTGGACAACCGCGAGCCGATCCGCGCCCTCCTCTAGTTCCCGAGCTCCGCGACTTTCTGCCGCGCGCGCTCCATCCGGTCGCCGATCTGGTGCTTGAGCGTCGGATTGGTGGAGAGCGCCTCGAGAAAGTCGGCCTCCGCGCCCTCGTAGCTCTTCCGGGCCCCGACCTTGTCGCCGACGCTCTCGAGATGCCGGGCCGCGTGCCACCGCAGGAAGCCGCGATGCTTCCAGCCCTCCATCTGGTGGCGATTCAGCCTCAGCACTTCATTCAGCTGCTCCTCCGCCTTCGCAAAGTCCGGCCGGGGGTCCTCGCCTTTGGAGATCCGGTACAGACCCCGTTCGCTCCAGGCGGTGCTCCGCCACAGCCACATCCAGGTGTCGCCCCGGAGCACCTTCTCCGAGCGCACGAAGTCCTGCTCGGCGGACTCAAAGAGGGCCGACGCGTCCCGCCCGTGACGGCCGAGCGCCGCCGCGTGCTGCGCCCGCAGCCGGCCGCGCCACTTCAGCGGATCGGGGAAGTCCTTCGCGACGCGCACCGCTTCGGTGAGGTCCTTCTCCGCGGCCTCGAAGTCCGGGAGCGGATCCTCCCGGCGCTCGGCCAGCCAGGTCGCGAGGTAGAATCGCGCGTTGCCGCGCCACATCCAGGCGCGCGAGTGGGACGGATCGAGCGCGATCGCTTTCGTCAGGTCCTCCCCGGCGGCCGTGCAGTCCGCCCGCGGATCCTGTCCGGTCTCGATCTTCCAGATCGCGTGGTACGTCCTCACCTGGCCGCGCCAGGCGCGGGCGTCCGCGGATTCGGGCGCCAGCCGGATCGCCTCCGTGAAATCGTCCGCCGCGGACCCGTAGTCGGGCATCGGATCGAGGCCGCGGTGGCGCCGCGCGCTTCCGCGGGACCAGCGGAGCTCGCCGCGGCCGAGTAGGTGCGGCAGGTAGCCGCGGTCGCGCGCCAGTCCCTGCGTGTAGAGCTCCTCCGCCAGCCGCCAGCGCCGCTCCCGGTCCTCCTCGCCGGAGAGGATCTCCTCGCGCACGACCTGGGTGAGCGTCTCGCGCGCCTCCTCGAGGAACGGATCGAGCTTCATCGCCTCTTCGAGCCGGACGCGCGCGTCGGCGAATTCCCCCCGGAGATAGGCCCGGAGCCCGCGGATGAGGACCGCCGAGGCCGGGCTCACCCCCACGGTCGCCGAGGGGACGCCGGAGGCCAGAAAGTCGTCGCAGTCCCTGAGGATCCGCTCGTTCATCCGGTCGAGCTCGGGGGACTTGCGCGGGGTTCCGTCCTCCTCGGCGCCCTTGAGCCGGCGGCCGACCGCCATCAATCCGAGCACGGCCCGTTCATAGAGCGCCGGGGCGTACCGGGCCTCCTTCGAGAGGGCGCGGTCCTGGAATTCCCCGGCCTTCGCCTCCTCCAGGAGCGCGCGGTCCATGCGTCCCATGAGGTAGTCCACCTCCGCCGTCGTCCCGTGCTCGAGGGCGTTGCGGTAAGCCGACTCCAGCGGGGGCAGGAACTGCCGCATGCGCGCATTGGCCCCCGAGCGCCGGAGCTCCAGCGCCGCCTCCAGGGAGACGCGCGCCTGCTGTCGGAGCGCCTCGAGCGCGCGTCCCCGTTCCCGATGGCCCGCGAATCCGAGGGCGACCGCCGTCGCACCCGCCAGGAGGGCGCCCAGTCCCAGGGCATAGACCGCCGGCTTTCTCCGGATCTTCTTCCATCCGCGCTCCAGCAGTCCGGCGGGCCGCGCCCCGAGCGGCTCTCCTTCGAGGAGCCGGCGGAGATCCTCCGCGAAGGCGCCGGCCTGCGGATAGCGGTGGCCGGGATCCTTCTCGAGCGCCTTCTGCGCGATCGTCCCCGCCTCGCCCGCCAGGCGCGGCGGATCGTCGCGGGTGATCCTTTCATAGATCGCGAACGGGGTCTCGCCGTCGAACGGCTTCCGGTTCGAGACCATTTCATAGAGCAGCACGCCGAGGGCCCAGACGTCCGCGGGCGGTCCGATGCGTCCGCTCTCGCCCCGCACCTGTTCGGGCGCCATCGAGTGCGGCGTGCCGGCGACCGAACCGGTGCGCGTGAGGTCCTCTCCGCCCTCGATCGTCGCCAGGCCGAAGTCCGTCAGCACCGGCCGGCCGGCGCGGTCGAGCAGCACGTTCGTCGCCTTGAGGTCGCGGTGGACGACGCCCTGCTCGTGCGCGGCGGCGACGGCGCCCGCGACCGCGTGGAGAATCCGGAGGCGATCCGGGATCGCCAGGCCGGGGAGCGCCTCGGCCAGCGTCCTTCCCTCGACGAGATCCATGACGATGAAGTCCGGGCCCACCTCGTGCACGGCCACGACGTTCGGGTGGCGGAGTTTCGCGGCTGCCATCGCCTCCCGGCGGAGGCGCGCGAGACTGCCCTCTTTGAGCACCTTGAGCGCGACCTTCCGGCCGAGATCGGGATCCAGCGCCTCGTAGACGACCGCCATCCCGCCTCGGCCGAGCTCCCGGATGATCTCGTAGCGTCCCACGCGCCGCGGGACGGGATCCGGCGATTCGCCGAAGAACTGCTTGACCTTGTCCAGCGGGTCGGTGCTCATCGCGAGAGGATGAACCGAAGTTCGTCCTCGAGGCTTTCGCCGGGGAACAGGTAGTCGCGCAGCAGCTCCTGGAGGATTTCGCGCCCTCGCTGGCGGACGACGCGGAGATAGTTGCGGACGTCGTCGACGCTGAGGCCGTGGCGCTTCGAGAGTTCGTCGTACGAGACCTCGACCGCCGGGTCCAGGCAGAACTCGTGAAAGAGATCGTAGTAGACCGACTTGCCGCGGGCGGCGAACTCCTCCCGGAGGCGCTTCATTCCCTCGGTGATCAGGCCGCGGGCCCATTCCCGGTCGAAGGCGTCGTCCGGCGAAGCCTCGCGGCCGCAGGCGTCCTTCCAAAGAGCCTCGGCCTCCTCGAACCGGAAGAGCCGCGCGCCGCCGCGGGGCGACCGGGCGGTCTCCTTCCGGTCGGCGCTGACGACGAAGCGCCGGAGCGCCGTCTTCAGGAAGCCCCGGAAGCTGCCCCGCTCGGGGGAGAGTCGATCGAAGGCGCGCCGCGAGAGGAGCATCTCGAAGAACTGCTGGGTGAGATCCTCGGCGTCCTCGGGATTCATGGGGCGGATGGCGCGGAGGTAGAGATAGGCGGGCTTCCAGTACTGGCGGAGGATCCGGTCGAACTGCTCCGCGTGGCGGGGATGGGCGGTGTTCTGGAGCTCCAGCAACTGGGACCAGTGGGTCTCGGGAAACTCGCGCGGCTCCGGCGGCATAGGCGACTATTATAGGCGCGGCGCTCGACGATCACTTCGCGAACTTCTTGAGCCAGTCCTGGCGGATCGGCCACCAGTTCTCGCCCGCCGAGTTCCAGTCGTGGCCCTGGAGCGGGCCGTTCACGAACTCTTTGGGCCCCGCGAGCTGATTGAAGGCCGCCACGACCGACGACGGCGGGCAGACCGTGTCGATCCAGCCCGCCATCACGTGGGCGCTCCCCTTGAACCGCTTTGCGAAGTGGGCCGTCTCGAAGTACTCCGCCTCGCGGAGAAGCAGGTCGCCTTGTTCCTTCTGGCCGTCTTTGTCCTTCTGCCAGACCCACCAGGGGAATCCCGAGGAGCGGCCGCGGCGCGTCCCGGCGTGCTGGCCGAACGCGGGGACGACGGCCGAGAGGTGCGTGACACGACGGTCGAGTCCCGCGACCATGATCGAAAGGCCGCCCCCCTGGCTCTTGCCGGTGACGCAGATCCGCTTCGCGTCGACCTGCGGGAGCGAGACGAGATGATCGAGCATGCGGACGGCCGCGAGCACGGCGTACTTGAAATAGTTCTTCGCGTGATCTTCGGCCCGCTCGGGCGCGTAGGCGCCCCTGGCCGGGGCTTCGAGATCGGAATTGTGGATCGAGATCGCCGCGACCACCGCGCCGCCCATCGGCGCCGGCGGTGGGATCGCCGTGACTCCATAAGGGGGAAGCTCGAGAATGACGGGGAAGGGGCCCTTGCCCTCGGGCACGACGAGCCAACCGTGGACCTTGTGACCTTCGGCCTGGTCGAGCACGACTTTCGTCACGCCGTTCCCGCGCGGCGTCGACTGGGCGTTCAAGGGCACCGCCTTGAGCGCCTTGAGCTCACCCTCCCAGAAGGCGTCGAAGTCCTTCGGCTCCTGCGCGACCGGGACGATCTTCTCGGGATCGACCGCCGCGGCGGCAAGGATCGTGACGTTCTCCTGCTTCGCCTCGAGCAGCAGGAATCCAGGGTGGTCCAGCTTCGCCGAGACGGTCGACGCCCCGTCGAGCGTGCCTTTCGCGATCGGCGGGACGTGCGAGTCCTCCGAGATCGTCCAGGCGATCGTCCCGGGTTTCGGGGATTCGACCCGGAACTCCACCGTTTCGCCAACCTTACAGGTGGGGCGGATTGCGGTGACCCGAAGCCCGCCCGCGGGTGACGGCGCCACGAGGAGCAGGACGAAGAAGGTTTTATGCAGCATGCGAACCCATATGCATAACACCCGCGGCGCCGGCCGTCACGGAATCGCGCGCCGGGGCCGCGCCGGCCGCATCCGTCACACTTCCTCCTGCGTAAGTTATGTAGTCAAAGGATGAACAAGCGAGCCTGGGTCCTGGTCCTCCTCCTTTCCGCCGGCGCCTCCGCGCGCGGCGGAGAAGGCGATGGCGCGGCGCTCCGCGTCGAGCCCGCCGCGATCGTCCTCCACGGCGCCTTCTCCGAGCACGGCGTCCTCGTCACCGACGAGCGCGGCCGTGACGTCACCCGCGAGGCCCGCTTCGCCCTTTCCGATCCGAAGACCGCGACGCTGCTCGGCGACGGCCGCGTTCGCGCGGGTGTCGACGGCGGGGCGGACCTGACCGTCACGCACGCGGGGAGGTCGGCGGTCGTCAAGGTGAGCGTCGAGGGGACCGGATCCGCGCGGCCCCCGTCGTTCCGCCACGAGGTCGTGCCGATCCTCACGCGGTACGGCTGCAGCCAGGGCTCCTGCCACGGGAAGCAGGATGGGCAGAACGGCTTCAAGCTCTCGCTCCGAGGCTGGCTCCCCGAGGCGGACTACGAGGCCATCGTGCTCCAGTCGCAGGGGAGGCGCGTCTTCCACGCGGCGCCGGACATGAGCCTCCTGCTGGCGAAGCCCGCCGGTCGGATCCCGCACCGCGGCGGCTCGCTCCTCGCGCCCGACTCGCGCGCGTACCGCGCGATCGTCCGCTGGATCGAGTCGGGCACCGCGCGCCCGCCCGCCGAAGAGCCCGTCGTCGAGTCGATCGAGGTCCTCGGCGGCGGCCGGCTCCTCCGGCCCGGCCAGGAGCAGGCGCTCCTCGTCCTCGCGCGGTTCGGCGACGGCGCGGTCCGCGACGTGACGTGGATCAGCAAGTTCTACGTGAACGATCCGTCCGTGCTCGAGGTCACCCCGGAGGGGCGCGTGAAGGCGCGGCGCGAAGGCGTCTCGACGGTCCGCGCCCACTTCCAGGACAAGGTCGCGATCGCGCCGTTCACGATCCCGCACGAGGGGACGTTCGACCCCGCGCTCTACGCCGCGGCGAACAACGAGGTCGACCGCCACGTCTTCGCGATGCTTTCGTCGATGAAGATCCCGCCCTCCGGGGGCTGCAGCGACGCGGAGTTCCTCCGCCGGGCGTCGATGGACGCGACAGGCACACTTCCCACGGCGGAGGAGGCGCGCGCGTTCCTGGCCGACGCGTCTTCCGACAAGCGGGCGCGGCTCGTCGACGATCTCCTCCGGCGGCCGGAGTTCACGGACACCTGGGCGCTGCTCCTGGGGGATCTTCTCCAGAACCGGAAGGAGCGCGACCACGACGTCCGCGGATCCAAGGGAGTGCGCGCGTTCCACGAGTGGTTGAGGGAGCAGGTCGCGGTCAATCGTCCGTGGAACGAGATGGCGCGCGATATCCTGACCGCGACGGGCGACACGACCTCGCAGCCGCAGATCGGCTACTTCGTCGTGACGGTCGGCGAGATGCGGCAGCCGGAGTACTCGGAGATCTCGATCTCCGCGGCCCAGTCGTTCCTCGGCACGCGCATCATCTGCGCGAAGTGCCACAACCACCCCGAGGAGCGGTACACGCAGGACGACTACTACCGCTTCGCGGCGTTCTTCTCGCGGGTGAGCCTCGACCGGCAGGCGCCCGCGAAGGCGGCGACGGCCCTCGCGTGCATGCACCCCGAGGAGCACCAGCAGCGCAAGCAGGCGGAGGACCTGGAGAAGCAGGTCGCGAAGCTCGAGGCCTCTGTCGCGGGAAAATCCGACGAGGAGGCGAAGAAGGTCCAGAAGGAGATTGACGGGAAGAAGAAGCAGCTCGAGGACGCGCGGAAGAAGATCGGCGAGTTCGCGAAGCGGCCCGTCCAGATCCAGCAACCGCGGAGCGGCAAGATGCTCGCGCCCCAGCCGCTCGACCGGTCGACAGTCGAGATCAAGGCCGGGGAGGACCCGCGGAAGGCGCTTGTCGACTGGATGACCGCGCCCGACAACGAGTACTTCACCGGCAGCATCATGAACCGCGTCTGGAAGCACTACATGGGCGCGGGGCTGGTCGAGCCGGTGGACGACCTGCGTCCGAGCAACCCGCCCTCGAACGCGGCGCTCTGGAAGTTCCTCTGCGGGGAGTTCGCGCGGAGCGGGTTCGACCTCCGCCACATGATGAGGCTCATCATGACCTCGCGTGCCTACCAGCTGGGCTCGGAGACGCGGCCGGAGAACGAGACCGACCGCCGCTTCCATTCCCACTACTTCACCCGCCGCCTGCCCGCGGAGGTGCTTCTCGACGCCGTGAGCCGCGTGACCGGCGTGCCCGATCAATTCCCCGGGTATCCCGTCGGCGTGCGCGCGATCCAGCTTCCCGACCCGGCGATGGATTCCTACTTCCTCTCGCTGTTCGGCCGCTCGAACCGCGTGACGGCCTGCGCCTGCGAGCGCGAGGGCGAGGTGACGCTCCCCCAGCTCCTCCACATGCAGAACGGCGACAGCGTGGTCCAGAAGATCCGCGCGGCCGAGGGCCGGCTCGCCTCGATCCTCAAGGAGTCGGGCGGGGATGAGACGAAGATCGAGGAGGCGCTCTTCCTGTCGACGCTCTCGCGGATGCCGCGCGAATCGGAGAAGGCGGCGCTCAAGAAGGCCCTCGACGCCGAGAAGGGCGACAAGGCCGACGTCTGGCGCGACCTGATGTGGGCCCTTCTGAATTCAAAAGAATTCGTCTTCAACCATTAAACGTGAACCAATAGGTCGGAGGATCATCGATGCTCGACGTGCGCCTCAGCAACAAGGTCCACCCGCATTGTGACGGGCTGGGACGGCGCGACTTTCTTCGCATCGGGGCGATCGCGCCGCTGGGCCTCTCGCTCGGCCACCTTTTCGGGGCGAAGTCGCTCTTCGCGGATGACGAACCCAAAAAGGGCAAGCGGGCAAAGTCGGTGATCCTCGTCTACCTCGGCGGGGGCCTCTCGCACCACGACAGTTTCGACCTCAAGCCCGACGCGCCGCAGGAGATCCGGGGCAAGTACAGCCCGATCAAGACCAACGTGCCGGGCCTCTGGATCGGCGAGTTGCTGCCCCAGATGGCGAAGACGATGGACAAGGTCGCGCTCGTCCGGTCGGGCGCGCACAACAACGACCACCACGAGACGGCGACCAACTGGGTCCTCTCGGGCCGGTTCGGCTCGGCGTTCGGCGACTACCCCGCGATCGGCGCGGTGGTCGCGCACGAGTCGGGGTTCGACGCCGCGCTCCCACCGTACGTCTCGATCCCGCGCAACCCGTCGTTCACGTGGGAGCTCGGGCGGAGCGCGTACCTGGGCGGCCGCTACGAGTCGTTCCGCGCGGGCGACCCGAGCGCGAAGGACTATAAAGTCCGTGATCTCGCGGCGGCCGAGAACCTCTCGGGCGCGCGGGTTGAGCGGCGGAAGGATCTGCTCGAGGCGGTTGACACGCTCGCCTCGCGCGTGAAGGGCAACGACCAGATCGGCACCTACGACCAGTTCCACCAGCGGGCGGCCGAGATGATCCTCTCGCCCCAGGCGCAATCGGCGTTCGACCTGGAGCAGGAGAAGCCGGAGCTCCGCGACCGGTACGGGCGGACGACGTTCGGCCAGGGCTGCCTCCTCGCGCGCCGGCTCGTCGAGCGGGGCGTGCGCTTCGTGACCATCAACTACGGCGGCTGGGACCACCACGAGAAGATCTTCGACAGCCTCGAGAAGAAGCTCCCCGAGTTCGACCGCGGCTTCGCGTCGATGATCCAGGACCTGCACTCCAGCGGCCTTCTCGCGGAGACGCTCGTCCTGGCAATGGGCGAGTTCGGCCGGACGCCCAAGATCAACGACAAGGCCGGGCGCGACCACTGGGGCCCCGCGGCGTCGATGATCTTCGCGGGCGCCGGTGTCCAGGGCGGCAAGGTGATCGGCGCGACCGATCGCACCGGCGCGCAGGTGACCGACCGGCCGGTGCGTCCCGCGGATGTAGCGGCGACGATCTACTCGGCGCTCGGCATCGACCTGCGTAAGGAGCTGTTCGCGCCCGATGGCCGGCCGATCGCGATCCTCTCGGAAGGCGACCCGGTCCGCGAGTTGTATGCGTAGCGTCGCGGCGTTCCTTCTGATACCGGGCCTGGTTCTCGCCCAGGAGAAGAAGGAGACGCCAAAACCCGTCCCGAAGATCATCCTCTTCATGCCTCTGGGCGTCGTTCCCGGCGTTGCCTCGACCGTCACCGCGCGCGGCTCCGTCCTTGACCAGGCGAGCGAGTTCCGTATCGAGGGGGTCGAGGGCGCGACGGTGAAGATCAAGTCAAAGGGGAAGGCGGCGATGCCCAAGGAGGCGGAGCCGGCCGCGGTGGGTGACACGCAGGCGGAGCTCGAGATCAAGCTTCCGGCGGAGGCGCCGGAGGGGAAAGTGAGCGTCATCGCGGTGACGCCGGCGGGATCGACCGAACCGCACCCGCTCGTCGTGACGCCGAAGGAGAAGCTCGTCCTGGAGAAGGAGCCGAACGGCGGCTTCACCCAGGCGCAGCCGCTCGAGGAGGGGAAGGTGATTGCGGGCGTGGTCTCGCAGCCGCGCGACGTGGACGTCTTCAAGGTGAAGGGCTCAAAGGGCGAGACGTGGGTGTTCGAAGTGGTGGCCGCGCGCCTCGGATCGTTCCTCGACCCGACGCTCACGCTTTACGCGGAGTCGGGCCGGCAGGTCGCGACGCGGGACGACGACCCGGGCTCGCGCGACGCGACTCTGAAGGTGACGCTCCCCGTGGATGGCGTCTACTATCTCAGCCTGATCGACGCCCACGACACGGGCGACGCGATGCACGTCTACCACCTGCACGCACGCCGCGAGCCGTAACGGTCCCTCAGCGCAACAGGTGGGGCTTCCAGATGGCGGGGCCGAACTCCTTCTCCATCGCCTCGAGGAGTTCCTTGTCCGCCTGCCCCTTCTCGATGAGAGGGGCGAGGAATTTGCGGACGCGGTTGGGCATCCCGCAGGTCATGCCGTTGCAGGCGGCGAGCGTGTAGTACATCCCCGTGCACCCGTCGCCCGCGATGCTGCAGGAACAGTAGGTGCTCGCGAGGACCCAGTCGGCGCGCGCGGACGCCTCGCGCGGGCGACCTGCGTCGGGCGGAAGATGCGAAGCGACGACTTCCGAAGACGGCTCGGGGACGGAGATCCGGAGCCGCTGGCCGACCTTGACATCCGCGAACTCGCGCCCCGCCGCGGCGAGCGAGACCCGCGTCCGCTCGTTCCACGGGCGCGCGTCGAGCGTCACGGCGGTCACCGGCTTGTCGAGGTGGATCTTCACGGGGTCGCCGGCCTTGAGCGTGCGGCCCCAGCGCATCGCCTCGTGATCGAGGGAAACCTCGATCTCCCCGGTGACCGGGTGGAGCCCGGTGACGGTGCCGGGAAGTCCCGTCTTTCTCCACCGCTCTTCCAGCCGCTCCTTCTGGGCCGACTTCTCGGCGGGAAGACCCTCCGGAGTCACGAGCCGGACCAGCTCCTTGCCCGAGGTCTGGATGAAGACGGTCCCTTTTGGCTTCACGCGCTGGGTGCCGAAGAGGACGTCGTCGCCGTCGTGGGAGAGGGCGAGCGAATCGGAGGCCTTGAGCGAGCGGACCTCCTCGGTCTTGCCGTCGAGTTTCCGCCGCAGCTCGACCTCGCGTTTCTCCACGTCGACGGACGAGAGGGCGTAGGGCACCTGGTGGATGTCCTGCTCGGAGAGTTCGTCGGCCACCATGAAGACTGCGCGCAGCTTGCCGTCGCGGTCGGGCCGGACCCAGAACCAGAGGCGCTCCCCTTTGACGAGGTCCTCGAGGCCTCCCCACCACCCGTGGGCGCGGACCTCGACCTCGGCGTCGAGGACCCACGTCTTCTCCTGCCCGTCCTCCTCCGAACGGAGGCGGATCTCGCCTTTCGCGGGATCGGCCTCGACGAAGGCGGCGTAGAGTTTCTTCGCGCTCCTGAGCAGGGTCGCGCGCTCCTTGAGAATCTTCTCCACCGCCTTTTGATCCTGCGGGGCGGCAAAGGCGAGGAAGATCGCGAGCATGCCGGCGGTGTGGATCATCTGAGGACTATACGATGGGGGGAGAGGACCTCGGGGCTCAGTCGCGAATCTTCGCCGTGCCCTCGAAATAGGCCCGGTACTTCGGCCAGCTGTACGTCGCGATCGTCCGGCCCAGCGCCAGCCCGGCGACATTGTCGGTCTGGATGTGGTAACCCCCCATGATCCGCGAGACCCCCGCCATCTCGGCCGTCGCGCTGAACGTCGGCAGGAGGAGGTTCACCTCGGGGGAGTCGTGGAGGTGCAGGGCGGGCTTCCCCTCGCGCGCCTGCATCTGCGGGACGCCGCAGTTCGCCTCCGTCAGCTCGCCCGCCCTGCGGCGCGCGACCGCCTCGTACCGGTCGCTGCCGGTGAAGAGCTCCAGCATCTTCGCGGCCGCGCCGCTCGCCGTGCTGTGACCCGAGGGATATCCGGGAAAGGGCGGCGTCACGAACGTCGATGGCGAGTAGGGGTGCCACTGCTCCGCGGGGATCAGCGCGAATCCCTTGCAGGGTCCGAAATATCCCACGATCTTCCGGCCCCGGTAGAGATGGCGGATCAGCGTCCACGGCCGCGAGCTGTCGTAGAACCGCTTCGCCTCCCAGCAGGCGATGAAGGCGTCGAAGACGATGTTCGCGATCGAGAAAAACAGCTTCACGTCGCGGTCGAGCTCATGGGAGTCGCGGCGCGAGACGTCGGTCGCGAACCGCAGCCAGTGGCCCGACTGCCCCGTCGACCGCGGGCCGTCGCGCATGAACTCGACCAGGGCCTTCTCCTCGAGGGTCAGGTTCCCGTTGTAGGCGATGCACTCGTCGACTTCCTTTTTTAGCTGCGCCGTGCCGACCTTCGGGAACGGGCCAGGACGGAACTGGTCGCTCCGCTCGAGGGCGAAGGGCTTGACGCGGTACCAGTAGGCGGTCAGGAAGTTGACGAAGATCGTCCCGCCCTTGCCGTCGTCGAAGGGGATCTGTTGCCAGCGGTCCGGGTCGATGATCCGGTCCGGAGGATTGCGCGGCTCGTAGAACGTGTAGTCCGAGTACGGTTTTCCGTCAGATCCGACCTCGTCGCCGTGCTGGTTGGCGCCGTCGTGGCGACGGTACTCGATCAGCGCGTCGGCGGCCGCTTTCCCGACCTGCTGCGGGACGGAGTCCTCTTTGGGATCGCCACCGGCACTGCGCAGTTGCGCCTCGATCCAGGCACCGTCCTCGGGGTACAGGTACGTGAGCGCACGGTACGCCGCGTGCGCGATCGCCTTCTCCTTGTTCGCGAGCGTGCGCTCGGCGGCCGGACTTCGAAGCTTCCCGCCGAGCCGCGTGCCGACCGCCTTTTCGTCATAAGCGGCCCACGCGTCGTACATCGCCGTCGTCGCGATCGCCATCTCGCGCGAGAGGATCGTCGGGCGGGCGCCGAAGCGGTCGACGGACCGCGCGCTGGCCTCGAGGATGATCTCGAGCCACGCGTACGCGGCGGTTGGGTGCGGGTTCGCCGCCTGGTGGATCACCCATCCGGGCGGGGCTTCCTTTGACTTCTCCGGAGGGCGCACGGGTTCCGCCGCGCATCCGAGAGCGAGGGCCAGGGCGGCGAGGGCGGCGAAGCGCATCACATCGGGTGGGACGCCATCTTGAGGACGCTCGCGAGCCCGCCCTCGGACGTCTCGCGGTAGGCGCTCGGGAGCGAGCGGCCCGTCTCCTTCATCGTCCTCACCACCTGGTCGTACGAGACCCGGTGAGTTCCGTCGCCGAGGAGCGCGTACTCGGCGCACGAGACCGCGCGCGTCGCGGCGAACGCGTTCCGTTCGATGCAGGGAATCTGGACGAGGCCGAGCACCGGGTCGCACGTGAGGCCGAGGTGGTGCTCCATCCCCATCTCGGCGGCGTATTCGACCTGCCGGGGCGAGCCGCCCATGAGCTGCGCCGCGGCCGCGGCCGCCATCGCGCAGGCCGTCCCGACCTCGCCCTGGCAGCCGACCTCCGCGCCCGAGATCGACGCGTTCGTCTTGACGAGGTTGCCCATGATCCCCGCCGTCGCGAGCGCGTGGAGGACGTCGCGGTCGCCGCAGCCGGTCGTCTCCTGGACGTGCTTGAGGACCGCAGGCACCGCGCCGCACGCGCCGCACGTGGGCGCGGTGACGACGACGCCGGCCGATCCGTTCTCCTCCATGACCGCGAGCGCGTACGCGGAGAGGAGGCCGGTGGCGCGGGCCGGTCCGGACGCGCGGGCCTTGAGGTGCATCTCTCGGGCCTTTCTTCGCAGCTTGAGCCCGCCCGGGAGCGCGCCCTCGGCCTCGAGCCCGCGGCGGATCGCCTCCTGCATCGCCTTCCAGACGTCGGTGAGGTGATCCCAGAGGGCCGGGCCCTCCGACGTCTCCGCGAGCCGCCAGATCGGTTCGCCCTCGTCGTCGCACCATTTGAGGACCTGGTCCATGGACGAGACCGGGTAGACCGGGGCCGGCTTCGGAACGCCTTCCTCGCGGAGCGCACCGCCGCCGACGCTGAAGACACGCCACGTCGCGCCCGCGCCCTCGAAGTCCATCCCGTTCGGGTGGAAGGGGAGGACGGTCTCGGGTTTCCAGAGGAGCTCGACCTTCGCGGGCTCGAACGCGCGCGTGAGCGCGACGTCGGTCAGGTGGCCCCGGCCGGTCGCGGCGAGGCTGCCGTAGAGGGTCACGCGGTACGAGGCGGCCGGATGGCGCGCCTTGAACTGGAGCGCGGCCCGCTGCGGCCCCATTGTGTGGCTGCTCGACGGGCCCGCGCCGATCCGGTAGAGCTCTCGAAGGCTTTCCATATGGCGATTGGACACCAGCCTACACGGCCGTCCACCCCCCGTCGACGAGGAGCGTGTGGCCGGTGACCATGTCCGCCGAGGCGCTCGAGAGGTAGACGACCGATCCCACGATGTCCTCGGGCTTGCCGAGCCGCCCCAGAGGGATGCGGGAGAGCACGTCGTCCTTGAACGCCTTGTCCTCGAACATCGGCTTCGTGAGCGGCGTCTCGACGAACGTCGGCGCGACGGCGTTCACGGTGATCTGGTGCTTCGCCCACTCGAACGCGAGGACGCGCGTCAGGTTGATGACCCCCGCCTTCGCGGCGCAGTAGGCGGCGCGGTACGTGTAGCCCACGACGCCCATCTGCGAGGAGATGTTGACGATCTTTCCGCTGCCCTGCGGGATCATCGCCCGTTTCGCCACCGCCTGCGCCGTGAAGAAGACTCCTTTGAGGTCGACGTCGAGGACGCGATCCCAGTCCTCCTCGGTGACGTCGACGGCGAGCTTGGGGACGTTCACGCCGGCGTTGTTGACGAGGATGTCGATCCGCCCGAACCGCGCGACGACGGCCTCCGCCATCTCGCGGATCCCCGGGAGATTCGTGACGTCGAGCGGAACAACAAGCGCCTTCCGGCCGGCATTCTCGACCTCGCGCGCGGTCTCCTCGGCATTCTTCAGGCGGTCCGGGAGTTCGGTGAGCGCGACGTCGGCGCCCGCCTGCGCGAGCCCGATCGCCATCGCCCTGCCGAGCCCCGAGCCCGTGCCCGTGACGAGCGCGATCTTGCCGTCGACCCGCATGCTGGGGAGGTCCATGGGGGATATGCTAACACCTGAGGCCATAAAACAGACGGTGCGTTTTATGGCTGATTCCAGCCATGAAACAGACGGTGTGATTTATGGCTGCCCTAGTGACGGGCACTCTCGTGGGCCGAGGGGTTGCGCAGCACCTCTTGGGCCTTGGCGCGCACCTCGAGGGCGATCGGCGCCGCCTTCGGGTCCTGCACCATGATCAGGCCGGCCTTCTGGCGCACGTTCTTCACCACCCAGCGGCAGTGGGCCACGAGCTCGTCCTGCGTGCCACCCACGTCGACCAGCGCCTCGCACCACTGCTTGCACTTCTCGGTCGCGTCGGGAGCGTCGCTGCCGAGGAGATCCTTCCGGAACTGCGCGAAGAGCTTCGCGTGGTCGTCGGGCGTCTTGATCCTGTCCATCTTCGACGCGATCGACGCGTCGATCTCCCCCAGCAGCTTCTCAAGCGGCGCGAACGTCGCGGCCAGCGCGGGCTGCTCTTTCTTTTTCGTCGCGAGGAACTGGAGCATCTTGTGGCCGTAGTCGGCGTAGCCATTGATTCGCCCGCGGATGTGGGCGACGAACGTCTCGCCCTGCTTCAGGAACTGCTCGGCGTCCGCCTTCCGCGCCTTCCCCTGCTTCGCCTCGTACATGTCGTTGAGCTCGACCCGCACCGAGCAGGTCGCGCGGCCCTGGAGCTGCTGCTTCTGGCCCTCGACGTCGAGGATGTGCTCGCACGGGCCGACCCCGAGCGTGTTCCTCATGATGTCGACGACGGTGAACGCCTCGAGCGGCGTCTCAGGCAGGCGGTTGATCGGGTAGACGACGAGCGGCCCGTAGTGGCTGATCTCCATCCGCCCCTTCTCGGGAAAGGGCTGGACGAAGCCGCCTCCCTGCGCGTCCACAAACGCGGGGTAGTTCATCCCGCCGATCGCCGCGTCGAACATCTGCCGGTTGGCCTTGACCTTCTGGAGCGGCTCGCCGAACCACGTCGGGCGGACGAAGTCGCCCCCCTCCTTCTCCTGGAGGAGCATGTCCCAGCTGTCGAAGAGTTCGAACGAATTGCTGAAGTCGACGCGCCAGTAGGCGCGGAAGGGCATCTTCCAGCCGATCGGCACGACCCGGCCGACCTGGTTGCGCTGGAGGGTCATCGTGTGCCAGATCGAGGCCCCCTCGAGGAGCGCGACCCAGATCTTCCCGTTCTTCGCGCCGTACTCGATGTCGGAGGCGGTGAAGACGCGCTTCTCGCCGTCGCCCGCGAGCGAAAGCTTCACGTCCTGCTCGCGGTTCTCGAAGACGGCCATGACGATCGAGTCGTTCTTGCCGCCGAGGTGGAGGAGGAAGTTCTCGCTCGGCGCCTCGATCGACGCGATCGGGACCTTCGTGGCGTCGATCACGATGTCGTCGGCGAAGAAGTCGGGGAAGACGGTGTAGCGGGTCGGGGCTTCGACGCGGAGCCGGGCCGCGCCGGCGCCGGGCTCGGTCTCGAGCGCGGGGTCGCCCTTCTTGAGACGCAGCTTTGCGGCGACGGCCGCTCCCTTCGACGTCTTGCCCGCGATCTCGAGCGTGAGGGAGCCTTTGGCGACCTCGGCGAGCGCGAGCTTGTCGAGTTTCGCGACGGGGTCGCCGCTCGCGGCGAGCAGCGTGATTCTCGTCCGCTGCACGGTGCCGGCTTCGGGCATCGCGTAGATCTCCGTCGAGCCGTTCCGGCGCACGACGACGGAGATCCGGCCGTTCGTGAGCACCGCGTCGCCCTTGAGGACGGGTGTGTCCTTCTCGAGTGCGGTCCAGCCCTGCTTCGCGGCGAGCGCGGCGGGGGCGAGCGCCTCCGCCGACGACTTGCCCGTGTCCCACGCGGCCAGGCCGCGTGTCTTTCCCTCCTGCGGGAAGGCGGGGGCGGCCAGGAGGAGGAGGCCGACGAAGACGCGATGCATAGAGTCTCCTTGTGGACTGAGAATCTCCGATTCAGGGTGTCGCGCGGCCCCCCGGTTGCGGCAAAATTCCGTTCATCTCTTCGGAAACACCACGATGGGGGAGATATCGACGACCTTTCCGGCTCCATCGAGCTGCACCCGGAACTCGGCGACGTCGTCGCTCCCCCCGATGCCGCCGAAGCCGACTCCCCCGTTTCCGGCGGCGACGATCAGGATGAGCAGGCCGATGACCAGGACAATGATGAGGATCGTGGCGACCGTGTTCGCGCCCGACACGTACTGGTAGAGCCACACCTCCGGCTGTCCCGGGTCGCCGCGCGTGATCTCGACGGGATCGCCGATCTCGTCGCGGACCTCGTCGGCCGTCATCCCGGGCGCGATCCGCTCCCGCGCGCGCTCCGCCCGGCGCCCGGCCGGGAGGCAGCCCGAAAGGAACACGCAGCCGGAGAGCAGGATCGCCATCTCCCTCATGGCTTCTTCTCCTGGCGGAACAACCGGAAGAACGTCCGCACGTCCTCGACATAAAGCGCGGGCTGCTCCAGCGCCGCGAAGTGGCCGCCGCGCGGCATCTCGGTCCAGTGGACGATGTTGAAGACCTTCTCGGCCCACTTTCGCGGCGGGACGTTGATCTCCTTGGGGAAGAGCGCCACGCCGACAGGCACGTCGCGCCGGAGGGTCCGCACCGGGGCGTTCGGCCGCGGCGCGGGCGGGTGCTGGCTCTCGTAGTAGATTCTCGTGGAGGAGGGCATCGCCTGGGTCGCCCAGTAAATCGTAAGATTCGTGAGGAGCTCGTCGCGCGAGAAGCTCGAGTCCAGGTTCCCGCCGTGATCGCTCCAGGCCCAGAACTTGTCGACGACCCACGCGGCGAGCCCGGCGGGCGAGTCGTTGAGGGCGTAG
>JBGPCZ010000014.1:0-55811 GCA_041482015.1 Planctomycetota bacterium
ACCAGCGCGCGGACGGCCGCTTCGTCCGCGAGATCCACCGGCACCGCGCGGTGCGACAGCTCCGACGCCAGCACCCGCGCTCGCTCCGCCGACTTCAGGTAGGTGAACGTCGCCGATACCCCGGCGCGCGCAAGCTCACGCAGCAGCTCGCGGCCCACCGCGCCGGTCCCCCCGAAGACGAGCGCGCGCATCACAGCCCCCCGTCCAGCACGACCTTCGCGCCGGTCATGAACGTGTTGTCGTCGGAGACGAGGAAGACCGCCGCCTTCGCGACCTCCGCGGCCGTTGTCGTCCGACCGAGCGCGCACTGCGAGACATACTCGTCGAGCCGGTGCTGGGGCAGCATCGTCGCCATGCCGCTGTCCAGGAGGCCCGGCGCGAGCAGGTTGACCGCGATGGAGTAGCGCCCGACCTCGCGCGCGAGCGCCTCGGTCAGCCCGCGCAGCGCCGACTTCGACGCCGCGAAGTGGATCGGGCTCTCGATGATCCGCTCCGACGAGAAGGCGCCGATGTTCAGGATGCGGCCGGAGCGCGCCTTGATCATGTGCCGCAGCGCGGCGCGCGAGAAGAGGTAGACGCCCTTCACGTTGACGTCCATCACCAGGTCCCAGTCCTCCTCCTCGAGCAGCGCGATCGGGAGGATCTGGTTGATGCCGGCGTTGTTGACGAGGACGTCGACCCCGCCCCAGGCCGCGACGATCTCCTCGACCGTCTTTCGGACGTGCGCGGCGTCGGCGACCGACCCTTTGAAGACGAGCGGCTCGGATCCCGCGGCGGCGATCTTCGCGCGCGCCTCGGCGGCGGCCCCATCATCCTTTGAATACGTGAAGGCGACCCGCGCGCCTTCGCGCGCGAGCGCGAGGCCGATCTCGAGGCCCAGCCCGCGCGACCCCCCTGTGACGAGGCACCGCTTCCCCACGGGCACCTAGGATCCCCCGAACTCGAAGCGGCCGCCCGACCGCTCGTTCCACACCTTCGGCATCGCGTTGAAGGTCTTCTCCTTCTCGCGGTAAAGCACGTTGTAGTTGCAGACCGGCACCGTGGTGCCGTCGGGGTAGACATTCGAGTCGCAGCACTGGTAGGCGCGCTCGGTGTCGAACGTCTCCTCGTCCATGTGCGAGTGCACGTAGACGGCTTTCGCCGCGCGCTCCGACCGCCGCAGCGCCTCCTCGCGCGTGATCGCCGCACCCGTCGGAAAGACTTCGCGCAGCAGGCGCTTGAGAACCGCGAGCGTCCGCTCGGCACCGTCGCCCCCCTCGGTCCAGAGTCGGTCGATCGCGTCCTGCAACGCGCTCTGGAGCTTCGCCGTCGGCTCGAGGTAGAGGTGGTCCGAAAGGAGGTCGTGGATCGTCTCGCGCGACAGGAACCGCGTGAACGGGACCGGCGGCCCGCCGTCCGGGTCCATGAGGAGGTACGCGATCTGGTAGCAGAGCGGGTGGGCGCAGGGCGACGAGACGAAATCCGCGGGGTGGAGGAGCCCGCCCGTCGTCTCCTCGATGCGCTCCAGCACCTCGTGCATCGACATGCGGTGGGAGCGGTCGAAGGTGGAGCCGCCCTGCCCCGTGTAGGTGATCGTGTGGACCTCGAAGTGCCGGACGTTCCGCTTCGGGAGCCCCATCGCGATGATCTTCCCGATCTCGTGGTCGTTCACGCCGCGCGTCATGACGGGGATGAGCGTGGTGTCGACGTCGTGCTTCTCGAGCAGCTCGAGGCACTTCATCTTGACGTCGATGAGCCGCGCGCCCTGGAGGACGGCGTCGGCGTGCTCCTCAAAGGTGTCGAACGAGAGCGCGATCCGCGCCTTGACGCGGGCAAGCCGCTCGACGAGCGCCTCGTCGCGCGCGAGCCGGAGGCCGTTCGTGCAGATGCTCACGCGGTGAATGCCCGCCTCGTGGCACATCTCGAGGAACTCGACGAAGTGCGGGTGGACGGTCGGCTCGCCGCCGGTGAAGTTGATCAGGTCGAGCTCGCCGCCGTGGTCGCGCGTCAGGTGGTCGAGGACCCCTTTGAACTCCTCCGTGCTCATGTGGTACGCGCCCTTGTTCTTGTTGTGCACGTAGCAGATCGGGCAGTCGAGGTTGCAGGCGCTCGTGATCGTGACGACCGGCAGGCGGATCTTCTGCTCGTGGCTCTTGCACGGCCCGCAGTCGAAGGGGCAGCCGTGCTTCACCTCCGCGCGCAGGGTCTGCGGCGGCGCCGGCCGCGGACGGACCCCGCGGGTGCGCTCGTACCACGCGGCGTTGTTCGAGATCCGGATGTCCTGCGCGCCGTGCGTGGGGCACTCCTTGCGCATCCACACCTCGGCGCCGACCGCGACGACGCGGGCCGGGATCGCGTTCTTGCACGAGCGGCACAGGCTCGTGGTGAGGTTGATCAGCCGGTCCGTGGCGACGTGTTCCATGGCCTTCCCGACCCTACCATCCCCCCGGCTTCCGGGCGACAAATTTCTCTGGATGGCCGGGCGCTCCGCCGAGAGAATCGCCTTCATGAGAACACTGCTCCTCGCCGCTCTTGCCCTCCAGGCCGCGCCGCTCGACGATCTCTGGAAGTTCAAGGCGGAGACGGGCTGGACCTACAAGAAGATCGAGAACGGGGAGGAGAGCAAGATCGTCGCCCGCTCGCTCGGTGAGGAAGCGGGCAAGGCCCGGATCGAGTGGAAGGAGTTCAAGAAGGAAGGTGCCCTCAAGAAGACCACGGTCATCACCTGGTCGATCGAGGAGGGCGTGCTGACGGCCGACGCGAAGGGCAAGGACCCCGACGGCCAGGAGGAGGAGATCGTCTTCGGGGTCATCAAGGAGGGGGCGAAGAAGGACGACACGTGGAAGACGCCGCTCGGCGAGATGAAGCACCTGGGCACCGTCGAACTGATCGTCCCCGCCGGGACCTACAAGAACGCGGTCCAGACCCGTCTCTCGCTGGGGGAGGACGGGCGCGTCGATTTCCTGCTGGTGCCGAAGGTGGGCTTGGTCAAGATCGCCCTCGTCGAGGGGGGAAAAGAGACGCAGACCTGGGAGCTCACCGAGTTCAAGCCCGCAAAGTAAACCCCGCCAGGCACGCGCGCACCTCGCTCACGTGGCAGTCGATCGCCATCTCGTGGTGAAAGATGCCGCGGATGACGCCCGCCGGATCGATCACGAACGTCACACGCTTCACGAACGGGATCAGCCCCCAAAGCCGCGCGACCCCGAACCGCTTCGAGATCGACCCGTCCACGTCGGAGATCAAAGGGAACGGCAGATGGTGCTCCGCGCGAAAGCGCTCGTGCGACTCGACCGAGTCGCGGCTCACGCCCCTGATCTCGACGTCGTGGAGCTTCCGGAGCTCCTCGTACACGTCGCGGAAGAGGCACGCCTCGCGGGTTCAGCCCGACGTGAAGTCGCGCGGGTAGAAGAAGAGGACGAGCGGCTTCCCGGCGGGCGGCGCGCCCGGGAACAACGGCATCGCATCGCCGACCCCAAGCTTCATCGCCCCATTGTAGGTCCAACTGTTAAGTGTGGAATCCGATTCGTCACTGAACAGTTGGCGGACCCCGCCCCGTAAGGCGCCGGGAATGGGGGTCCAACTGTTAAGTGACGAATCCGATCTGTCACTTAACACCTGGGAACCTGCGCCCCGCCATCCCGTCTAACGGTAGAATCTTCTGAATCGGAGGACCCATGACGCTCGCGCTTCTCGCCGCCCTGTGTGCCGCCGCCCCCGGCGATCTCCTGACGCCGGAGGAGACCAAGGGCATCGAGGCCGTGATCGCCTCGATGATCGCCGCCGGGTTCCCCGACGCCGCGAAGTCCGAGGTCCATTTCGGGAAGCTCGGCGTCACCGCGACGTTCGACCCGACCAAGGAGACGGCGCCGCTCCCGACCAACACGTCGAGGACGCAGATGACGGTGCCGGGGTCCACGAAGATGGCCTACGGCTTTTCGTTCGACGGGCTCCACGTCAAGCTGGCGGACGGCAGCTGGCTGATTTCGCTCGCGTACCGGTTCAAGCCGAAGGCGGGCGACACGGTCGATGCGTCGAACGCGCCCGTCGTCGATCTCGCGGGGCTCACCGCGACCTCGGTGGCCGCGAAGCCCTTCCACGCCGAGAAGGACGCGGCGACGTGGCTCGAGGGCCTCGCACCCGCCCACCGGGCGCGCGCAGCCCAGGCGATGGACGTGCTCGTCCCCGTCACGTTCCACCTGAAGCTGAACGCCGACTCGCTCGCGCCGGCCATCGTGCTCCTCCAAAGGGCGGGCTGGCCCGACGCGGCGGCCGCGAGCCTCTCGCTCGCCGACCAGCGGGCACGGAAATACTGGGAGCTGCGGCCCTGGACCGAGCCCGACGCCCCCTATGACCCGTCGGGCGCCTACCCGAAGGCGAAGGACGAGGAGGCGGCGTGGAAGAAGGCCCACGCGCAGGTCGAGCCCGAGGCGCCGCAGGTCGCGCTCCGTCGCGCGCTCTTCCGCTGGTGCCGCGCGCAGATCATGGCGGAGGACGTGGCGTTCCTCGCGCCCGACGTCGCGGCGGCCGCGTGCAAGGCGGCGGTCGACCCGAAGGATCCCCAGAAGTTCGGCGCGCGGGCCGACGCGCTCCTCGCGGGCTCGAAATTGCCGGTGACGCCGGCCGCGAACGCCGACCTGGCGGCCCGGCTCCAGAGCTGGGAGGCGCGGCCCCGGACGCCCAAGATGATGGTGAGCGGCGGGGGCGAGGCCGGCGGCAACAGCCTCACGATGTCGACCAGCTTCACCGCGCCCGCCGTGGCCTACACCCCGAAGAAGGAGGACCTCGACGCGCTCGTCGCGCTGCTCGCCGACGAGCGGCCCAGCCGCTTCTGGGACTTCACCGGCCCGCGGACGGTGGGCGACAACGCGTGGCGCGCCGTGACGACGCTCCTGGAGGCCGACCCGCGGACGCTCGCGAAACACCCCGCCGAGAAGGCCTGGACTCCCACGGAGCGCAAGGCGGCCGCCGCCGCGGTGCAGAAGTGGTGGAAGGACCACCGGAAGGACTACGCGGGCAAGTAGGCGAGCGCAAAAACAGACTGTCCGTTTTTGTTGGGCAACCCAATTGCTCTCCTCTCTACCCGTTGAAACCGGACGAGACGAGACGGCCGGCTGAGCAATCGCCTGCACAGCCGCGCAAGGAGCAGCCCGTCGCCACCGCGTGCGCGTGGTGGTGCGCGCTCGGCCTCCTCACCCTCGCGCTGGGGGCCCTCGCGCCGGGCGGGTTCTTCCACACGCCCCACGCCGTCGCGCTCGCCTGCGCCGAGCTCGCCGCGCTGGCCGTCCTCGTGGCCCTCGCCGCCGCGGCCGGCAGGCTCGTCGGCCGACGGATCCGGATCGTCGCCGCGAGCGCCGTGCTCCTCGCGTTCGGCGCGAGCTGGGGGACTTTCTGGTACACGGGCCACTTCCTCGACGGCGAGTCCATCGGCTTCCTGTTCGGCGACCTCGCCGGCGTCCTGGGCTACGCCGCCGGGATGAATGTCGCCCTCTTCGCCGCGCTCGGCGCCGTCACGATCACCGCCGCCGTGGCCGCGACGCGTCTCCTCCCGCGATGGGTCGCGGCCCGGCCGCCGGCCTTCCTGCGGAGCTTCACGCGGATCACAATCTCCGCCGCCGCCGCGTGCGCCGTCACGACACTCCTCCACGCGGGGACCGGCGAGTACCGCGCGCAGCGCGACTTCGCGGCAGGGCCCTCCGCGCGCGCCCTCTCCGACCTCCTCGAGAGCCCCGACGGACCCCAGGGCGCAGCCGCCGCCCCGGTCTCCCGGCGCCCGATTGCCCCGGCGGAATTCCCGGTGGAGTCGCGGCCGCTCAACGTCCTCGTCATCCTCGTCGACTCGCTCCGCGCCGACCAGCTCCGGACGTTCGGCGGCGCGCGCGACGTCATGCCCGCGGTGGACGCGCTGGCCCGCGAGGGGATCGCCTACACCGACTGCCTCACCACCGCGACCCACACCGACTACGCCGCGCCCTCCGCGCTCTCCTCGCACCACCCGCTCCGCGCGCGGACGTCGCACACGTGCCCCGCGAATCCCCCCTATCCCCGCATCCTCCTCCACGATATCCTCAAAGCCGCCGGGTGGCGGACCGCGATCTTCTCCTCGCAGGACGAGCACTGGCGATCGATGGCGAACTACCTCGACACGGGATCGCTCGACCGGTACGTCCACGCGGGCGCCGGCCCGCGACCGGAGAATCCCGAGGGGACGCTCGACGACTCGGTGACCACCGACGCGGCCACGCGCTGGATCGACGAGGGCGGCGCCCCGTTCTTTGCCTGCCTCAACCTCCAGAACGCGCACGCGCCCTACCCCGTGCCGGCAGGATTCGCCCGCCGGTTCGGCCCCGCGACGCGCGACTTCCCGATTTCGTTCGGCTGGTACCCGCGCGAGAAGACCGAAGTCGTCAAGGACCTCTACGCGGACAGCCTCGCGTACATCGACCTGCTGCTCGGCCGCCTCTTCGATCATCTAAAGGAGCGCGGGCTCTGGGACGAGACGATCGTCATCGTGACCGCGGACCACGGCGAGGCGTTCTACGAGCGCGGGATCGCGATGCACGGCGGCGCGATCGTCCCCGAGGTGGCGCGCGTCCCGCTCATCGTGCGCGTGCCGGGGCTCGCACCCGCGCGCGACGCGCGGCCCGCCCAGATCCTCGACATCCCGCCGACCGTCTGCCGAGCTCTCGGCATGCCACCCCATCCGTCCTTCCAGGGGATCGACCTCCTAGAGTCCCACCCGCCGCGCGAGCGCTCGCGCTTCATCGTCGTCCAGACGCCCTTCGCGCGGCAGTGCGCGATCGACCGCGGCGGACGCACGCTGATCTACGACGCCCACGCGCACGCGTTCACTTCCTCCGACCCGGACCTCGAGGCGCGGCTCGTCGCGTGGTACCGCGCGCAGGTCGACTACTACGCGGACCACGCCCGCATGGCGGCCGAATACCCGCCGATCCTCGAGTAGGGTTTTCCCTTTCCCCCCGGCGGACGTCCTACTGGGGTAGAATCCACCGGACCCGGGGGACTCCCATGAAGGTCGCGTTTGCCGTGTCGTTCATCGCGCTCGTCTCCCTCTCCGCCGCGGCCCAGGATCCGCTGCCACAGGAGGAGGACAAGCTCCTCGCCTTCGCGGTGGAGTGCGCCAACAAGGACCTCCACGCCGACGCCGACCGCGCGTTCCGGGCGTTCATCGGGCGATTTCCGAAGTCGGAGCACCTCGAGTCCGCGATGGCGCAACTCGCGAACCTTCACCACGAGACGCTTCACCACCCGGAGGAGGCACGCCGCTGGTACCTCCGCCTCTGCGAGGCGTTTCCCAAGTCCGAGGCGCTCTGGTCGTGGCGGTACGAGATCGGCGAGACGTACGCCGAGCAGAAGGAGGTCGACAGGGCGCTCGCGGAATTCCGGAAGGTCGCCCTCGAATCGAACGACGCCGGCCTGCGCGGGATGGCGACCCAGAAGTACTGGAAGCTCCAGGGCAAGGACCTCTCGCTGCAGGTGAACCGCACGTACAGCCTGGGACAGCAGCCCGTCGTCATCGTGAAACGCGGAGAGGTGCGGGACCTCACCTACCGGATCTACCGGATCGACTACGCCGCCTTCCTCCCCCGTCTCCGGGACCTCGACTCGGACGGGTTCGCCGCGATCGCCAGCGCGCTGGGCCCGGGCGCGCGGACGCTCCTGAAGGAGTGGAGCGAGATCCACGACGTCCCGATCAAGGACGGCGGGACCGAGGACGAGATCAAGATCCCCGCAACGGAGGCCGGCGTCTACATCCTCGTCGCCGAGCACCAAGGACTCTCGATCGAGGCGGTCGTGGTGGTCGGGCGGTACGGCCTCATCACCAAGGCGGCCGCGGGGAAGCTCGTCTGTTTCGTCCAGGAGCGCGCCACCACGCGCCCCGTCCCGGGCGCCACGATCAACGTCCTGGGCGACGAGCGGCCGTTCCTCGGCGAGACCGACGGGCAGGGTCTCTTCGTGACGGCCGGCTTCAAGGGCGGCCTCATCGTCGGGACCAAGGACGGGGAGATCTTCCTCGCGAACGCCGGCTGGACCGACCCGGGTCGCGACGAGTTCGAAGACCGAATCTACATTGCGACGGACCGCCCGGTCTACCGCCCCGGCCACACCGTCCGATTCCGGATCGTCCACCGCGAGGAGCGCGGCCGCGATCTCTCGTTCAAGCCCGGCGCGAAGTTCGTCGTCTGGATCGCCGACCCGCGGGACAACCGGATCCATTTGGAGACGGTCGCCCTGAACGAATTCGGCTCGGCCGAGGGATCCTTCACGCTCGGCGACACGCCCCTGCTCGGCGTCTACCAGGTCCGCGTGCGCCCGGAGCCCAAGACCCCGGAGGAGCTCCAGTCCCTTTTCACGAATTGGTATTTCTCGCGGCCGATGGGCAACTTCCGCGTGGACGAGTACCGGAAGCCCGAGTTCAAGGTCCTGGTGAGCTACGCGTCTCCGTCCGCCGTCCAAGGCGACACGCTCGAGGCCACGGTGAAGGCCGAGTACTACTTCGGCGGCCCCGTGGAGGACGCCGAGGTCCGCTACTCGATCAAGGCGGCGCGCACGGGGAGCTGGTATTGGGGCTGGGGATATTTCTACGACTGGTACGCCAGCGACCCGGACGCGTTCGAGGAGCATCCGCTGGTCTTCGGCCGCGACTATCTCGGCGATTCGCTGGCGAACGGCGAGGGACGGACCGACAAGGACGGCAGGCTGGCGGTCAAGGTGCCCACGGAGAAGACGGACTCCGACGTGACCTACACCGTGGTCGCGGAGGTGACCGATCTCTCGCGGAGACAGGTCGTGGGGCTCGGGAGCTGCCCGGTCGCGCGCGCGCAATTCTCGCTCGCGCTCCAGACCGGCAAGTACGTCTACGCGCCCGGCGAGCGGATCGCCCTGAAGGTCCGCGCGTACGCGCCCGAGCAGAAGCCAGTCGCGGGCCAGAAGGTCACGGTGAAGGCCCGGGATCGCCGCTGGGACGCCGAGGGCGAGGCGGACGACAAGCTTCTCTACGAAGCCTCCTCGATCACCGACGAGCTCGGCAACGCGGAGTTTTCGGTCACGCCGAACATCAAGAGCGGATTCCTCGTCTTCACCGCGGAGGCGACGGATTCAAAGGGGAACTCGACATCGACGGAGGAGTGGGCGTGGCTCGTCAGCTCGGGCGAGTGGGTGGACCTGGTGAACGTCGAGGGCCTCGAGATCGTTCCGGACAAGAAATCGTACGAGCCCGGAGAGACCGCGAAGATCCTGATCCAGAGCAGCGTGAAGAACCTCACGCTCCTTCTCACGCTCGAGGGCGCGGAGCTCTACCACCGCCAGGTGGTCACGCTCAAGGGCCATACGCGGATGGTCGAGATCCCGCTGGACCATCCCGGCCTCGCGCCCAACGTCCTGGTCATGGTCTGCGCCCTCAAGGGCGACGACATCCTCCAGGGCACGAAGCGGCTGGTCGTCAACCCGGCCCGCAAGTTCATAAATGTCGAGATCAAGCCCGATCACGACGAGTACCGCCCGCGCCAGAAGGCGCGTTACGACATCCGCACCACCGACGCGGACGGCCGGCCCGTCGCCGCGGAGGTCGCCGTCGGGATCGTGGACGAGGCGATCTACGCGATCCAGGACGAGTACGAGCCCGACATCCGGAAGTACTTCGTCTCGTCGCAGAAGAACGACGTCGTCACGTCGATGTCGCTCTACCCGTGGAACTACGGGGGGCGGGGCCGCGGCGGCCCGCTCACGGGGGCGACGTTCGCCATGGCGGGCGAGGAGGCCAAGGAATCATTCGACTCTGTCCTGGCGCCGACCGAGGTCCGGTCGAAATTCTCCGACACGATGCTCTGGAAGATCGTGCGGACCGACGCGCAGGGCCGCGCGGCGGTGGAGGTCGACATCCCCGACAACCTGACCACGTGGCGGGCGACGGCGCGCGCCATCACGGCCGACTCGCGCTTCGGACAGGAGCGCCGCGCCGTCGTGTCGCGGAAGAACGTGATCGTCCGGGTCGAGACGCCGCGCTTTCTCACGCAGAACGACGTGTCCACACTCTCGGCCGTCGTGCACAACTACCTCCCCGCCGAGAAGGAGTTCCGGATCGAGTTCGCCGCGCAGGGCGTGGAGTCGAAAGGCGAGGCCGTGCAGGTCGTCCGCATCCCGGCGGGAGGCCAGAAGCGGATCGACTGGACGGCCGTCGCCCGCGACCCGGGCGAGGCGAGGGTCACCGTCAAGGCGCTGGGCGTGGACGAGTCCGACGCCATGGAGGTCACGCTCCCGGTCCGCCCGCACGGCTCGCCGAAATGGGACTCGAGGGCGGGCCTCGTGGAGGCGCGGACGATCGAGAAGGTGATGGTTCCGGCCGACGCGATCGCCGACTCCGCGGAACTTCTCGTGGCGGTCTCGCCGGTCCACGCCTCGATGGTGCTCGACGCGCTCGACTCGCTCGCGGGCTACCCCTATGGATGCACGGAGCAGACGATGTCGAAATTCCTGCCGTCGGTCATCGTGGCCGGGACGCTCCGGAAGCTCGGGGTCTCGAAACCCGCGCTCGAGAAGGAACTTCCGAAGATGATTTCAAAGGGCCTGCAGCGGCTCTACTCGTTCCAGCACGAGGACGGCGGCTGGGGCTGGTGGACGTACGACAAGACGAACCCGTGGATGACGGGCTACGTGCTCTCGGGCCTCGCGATGGCGCGCGAGGCGGGCGTCGAGGTCGCGGAGAACTCGTGGACGCAGGCCCTGGCCTCGGCGCGCGCCCTCCTCGCGCAGACGAACGACGACCCGAACCTCCAGGCCTACCTCGTCTACGCGATCTCGCTTGCCGGCGATCTCGAGGAGGGCGACCTGCTGGCGCGCGACCGGCTGGACAGCCGCCTCGGAGATCTCAAGCCCTGCGCGCAAGCCCTGCTCGCGCTCGCGTTCCACCGGTCGGGGAAGGATCCGCAGCCGGTGCTCAACGCGCTGGCCAAGTCGATCCACGACACCGGGAAGGCCGCGATCATCGAGAAAGCCGCGGGCTGGGGCTGGCTCGACGACAACGTCGAAGCGGCGGCGGCCGCACTCCGCGCGTATCTCGCGATCGACCCCAAGAACCCGGTCGTCCCGAAGCTGGTGCACGGCCTGGGCCTCAAGCGCCGCGGGCCGTGGTGGAGGTCGACCCGCCAGACGGCGATGGCGGTCTACGCGCTCTCGGAGTATCTCGAGCGGACGGGAGAGCTGAATCCCGACCTGACCGTGTCGCTCACCATCAACGGAAGGAACGTGTACTCGGAACACATCACGAAGGAGAACTGGGCGCGGTTCGACGGCGTGCGGCGGTTCAAGGCGGCCGACCTCCGTCCGGGCGAGAACGATATCGTGATCGAGAAGGCGGGCTCGGGGACGCCGACGTACACGATCGGGCTGGAGTACCTCGCGAAAGGCGAGGATATGGCGGCCTCGAAGGGCCGGCTCACGATCCTGCGCGAATACTCGCGGATCGTCCGGAAGGGTGAGGAGCGCATGCTCGTGCCGCTCCCGCCGGGCGCGACGGTGACCTCGGGCGAGGAGATCGAGGTGACGCTCGGGTTCACGACCGACGATGACCATGAATGGCTGATGGTCGAGGACCCGCTGCCGGCCGGCTTCGAGCCGGTGCGCGAGTACTGGGGCTGGTGGGGCTGGTCGTGGGACTACTGGTACAGTTCAAAGGAGTTCCACGACGACCGGGTCTCGATCTCGATGAGCGAGCTCAGGGCCGGGACGCACACGGTCTCCTACACGATGCGGGCGGAGACGCCGGGCGACTACCACGCCCTGCCGGCGCGCGCCTTCAACATGTACTTCCCCGAGATCGGCGCCAACTCGGCGGAGAGCCGGATCAAGGTGGTGGAGAAGAAGTAGTGTCACGAAAGTGCGCGGCGTCCTCGTCAACATTTGGTGTTGACGAAGACGCCGCGCGCTTTCGTTGACACCAGAATTTGGCACCCGGGCTGTACTTCCATGGGTAACCCTTCTATATACTAGTAGCTCCCGTCGGGATCACGTCTTCGGGTGGGGTGGCGAGGGACACGCGATGCTGACCGTCTCTTCCAAGGGCTCCGTCCACATCTGCGACAGCGGCGTCACGCGGCGCGACTTCCTCCAGGTCGGCACGCTCGGCGCCGTCGGCCTATCGCTCCCGGGCCTCCTCCGCGCCCAAGAAGGCAAGAAGTCGAGGGACGACAAGAACTGCATCATGATCTTCAACCTGGGCGCGCCCAGCCAGATGGACACGTTCGACCCCAAGCCCGACGCGCCCGCCGAGATCCGCGGGCCGTTCAAGGCGATCAAGACCGCCTCGCCCGACATCCAGCTGACCGAACTCCTACCGCTCCACGCGAAGATCGCCGACAAGTTCTCGCTGGTGCGGAGTGTGTACCACACCGCCGCGGCCGTGCACGACACCGGGCACCAGATGATGCAGACCGGCCGGCTCTTCACCGGCGGCGTCAACACGCCGCACGTCGGCTGCGCGATGCAGTTCCTCCGCGGCAACCGGAGCGAGATGCCCTCGTGCGTCATCCTCCCCGAGCCCATGGGTCCTACCGGCGGGAACATGCCGCACGGGCAGGACGCCGGGTTCCTCGGCAAGGCGTTCGACCCCTTTGAACTCAATGCCGACCCGTCGAAGAAGGACTTCAAGGTCCCCGACCTCCTCCCGCCCGCCCAGATCGGCGAGGCGCGCCTCGAGCGGCGCAAGAAGCTCCGCGACGTGGTCGACCAGACCGTCAAGCAGTTCGAGGCGAGCGAGTCGGCCGATCTCATGGACGCCAACTTCTCGAACGCCTTCAAGCTCATGACGAGCCCGAAGGCGCGCGAGGCGTTCGACCTGTCCAAGGAGGCCGACGCCGTCCGCGACCGCTACGGCCGCAGCCGCTTCGGCCAGTGCTGCCTCCTCGCGCGGCGGCTCATCGAGGCGGGCGTCCGTTTCGTCACCGTCAACACGTTCATCACGGTCTTCGACGAGATCACGTGGGACATCCACGGCTCCAAGCCCTTCACGTCGATCCAGGGCATGAAGGACATCGTGGCGCCGATGTACGACCAGGGCTACAGCGCGCTGATCGAGGATCTCTCGCAGCGCGGCCTCCTGGGGAACACGCTCGTCTGCAACCTCGCCGAGTTCGGCCGGACGCCGCGGATCAACCCGGCGGGCGGACGCGACCACTGGCCGCAGTGCTGGACGGTCTACTTCGCCGGCGGCGGCGTGCAGGGCGGCCGCGTGATCGGCCGGAGCGACCCGATCGGCGCCTACCCCGCCGAGCGCCCCGTCAACCCCGCCGAGATCGCGGCCACCGTCTACCACGCGATGGGCGTCGACCTCGAGCAGCACCTCCCCGGCCCGGCGTCGCGCCCCTACCCGGTCGTCGACTTCGGCACGCACGCGATCAAGGAGCTGTTCTAAAGATGTTCGCGCTCGCCCTCATCGTCGCCCTCGCCACGCAAGACGACAAGTTCGTCTTCCTCCCCGATCAGTTCGAACTCAAGGGGCCCGCGGCGCGGCAGACGATCGTCTTCGAACGGGTGCGGGACGGCACGTTTCTCGGTCCCGTCACGGACGCGCCCTTCGTCTCGAGCGACCCCTCCGTCGTCCGGATCGAGAAGGGGATCGCGATCCCGGTCGGGAACGGCCGGGCCATCATCACCTCCTGCGCCACCGCGGCCCATGTCACCGTCACCGACATGGACAAGCCGTTCGATCACAGCTTCCGCAACCAGGTGCAGCCCGTTCTCGCGCGCTTCGGCTGCTCCAGCGGCGCCTGCCACGGCGCGGCGGCGGGCAAGGCGGGGTTCAAGCTCTCCCTCCGCGGGTACGACGACGAGGGCGACTACCTGACGATGACCCGCCACGCGCAGGGGCGGCGCGTCAACCTCGCCGACCCCGGCCGCAGCCTGATCCTCATGAAGCCGACCGTAGCGGTCCCCCACAAGGGCGGCCTCCGGTTCGAGCCCAGCTCGCGAGAATACGCCGTGATCGCCGAGTGGATCGCGGCCGGCGCGCCCGGGCCGCGGAAGGACGACCCGCGCATCGAGCGCATCGAGGTCATCCCGCCCCGCGTCGTCCTGAAACCCGGCGTCGAGCAGCAAATCATCGTCCGTGCCCACTTCAACGACGGCTCGGTCTTCGACGCGACGCCGTGGACGAAGTACACGTACTCCGACAGCTCCGTCGCGATCGTGGACGAGACCGGCCGCGTCAAGGTGAACGGGAACGGCGAGGGCGCGATCACCGCGTGGTACCTGAGCAAGATCGCGATCGCCACCGTCTCCGTCCCCTACGCGAACCAGGTCCCGCCCGAGACGTTCGCGAAGGCCGACCGGCGGAACTTCATCGACGACCAGGTGCTCGAGAAGCTCCGGAGCCTGAACCTGCCGCCCTCGGCGCGCTGCACGGACAGCGAGTTCATCCGGCGCGCGTTCGTCGATACGATCGGCGTGCTGCCCACCGCGGAGGAGACGCGCGCGTTCCTCGCCGACCCCGCGCGCGACCGTCTCATCGAGGCACTCCTCGCGCGCCCGGAGTTCGTCGACTACTGGACCTACAAGTGGTCCGACCTGCTCCTCGTCACGAGCCGGCGGCTCCAGGCGCCGACCATGTGGGCCTACCACACGTGGATCCGGAACCAGGTCGCGGCCAACGTGCCGTGGGACCAGGTGGCGCGGAAGATCGTGACCGCGACGGGCGGGACGATCGAGAACGGCGCGGCGAGCTTCTACCTGCTCCACGAGGACCCGGCGAAGCAGGCCGAGGTCGTGAGCCAGACGTTCCTCGGGATGTCCATCCAGTGCGCCAAGTGCCACAACCACCCGATGGAGAAGTGGACGAACGACCAGTACTACGCCTTCGCGAACCTGTTCGCCCGCGTCCGCGCAAAGAGCACCGCGCGCCCCGGGAACGTCGTCGTCTTCTCCGCGCCCGAGGGCGACCTCATCCAGCCGCTCCGCAACCGCCCGCAGCCGCCGACGCCGCTCGACGGGACGCCCGTCGCGGCCGGCGATCCGCGCGACCGCCGCGAGGCCATGGCCGACTGGCTCGTCTCGCGCGACAACCCGTACTTCTCCCGCTCGATCGTCAACCGCGTCTGGGCCAATTTCATGGGCGTCGGGATCGTCGAGGCCGTGGACGACATGCGGAAGACCAACCCGCCGTCGAACGAGAAGCTTCTCGCGGCGCTCGCCGACCACCTGGCCGACCGGAAGTTCGACCTCCAGGAGCTCATGCGGTCGATCCTCCAGTCCGAGACCTACCAGCGCTCCAGCCGGACCGTGCCGGGGAACGCGACGGACCGCCGCTTCTACTCGCACTACATGCCCAGGCGGTTCATGGCCGAGGTGGCGCTCGACGCCCTCAGCCAGGTGACCGCGGTCCCCACGGAATTCCGGCAGGCCGCGGAGCGGGGGCCCGCGGCCTTCGCCTACCCGGTCGGCTGGCGCGCGCTCCAGCTCCCCGACGCGAACATCGACTCCTACTTCCTGAAATCCTTCGGCCGCGCCGACCGCAACATCCCCTGCGAGTGCGAGCGCGCCTCGATGCCCAGCATGGCGCAGGCGCTCCACATCGCCAACGGCGACACGCTCAACGCGAAGCTCCGCGCGAAGGACAACCGGATCGACAAGCTGCTCGCGGCGGGGTTGACGGACGACGGGATCGTCGAGGAGGCGTACCTCCACGCGTTCTCCCGGAAGCCGACCGACGAGGAGCGGGCGAAGATCCTCGCGATCCTCTCCGAGTCAAAGGAGAACAAGGGAAACAAGCGTGAGGCGCTGGAAGACCTCTTCTGGGGTCTCCTCTCCACCAAAGAGTTCCTCTTCAACCATTGAAGCCATGCTCCACCTGGCCCTTCTGACCGCACTCCTGGCGCAGGAGAAGACGGAGCCGGTCTCGTACTCCAAGGTCCACGAACTGTTCACCAAGAACTGCGTCGCGTGCCATAGCGAGAAGGAGAAGAAAGGCGGGCTGGTCCTCGAGACGTACGAGGGATTCCAGAAGGGCGGCGACGATTTCACGACGCTCGTGACGCCGGGCAGGCCGGCCGACAGCCCGCTCCTCCAGCTGATCGAGCAGTCGAAGAAGCCCTTCATGCCGCCCCCGAAGAAGGCGGCGAAGCTCAGGCCCGAGGAGATCGAGACGATCCGCGCGTGGATCGCGGCCGGTGCGCCGGCGCCGAAGCCCGGCGAACTGGCCGCCGTTAGGCCCGTCGCGGTGCCGAAGATCGAGCCCAAGGTCGCACCCCGGAGGGCGGTCCACGCCGTCGCGTTCGACCCCGCCTCGAAACTCCTGGCCGTCGCCCGCGGGAACGACGTCGCGCTCCAGGCCGCCGACACGCGCGTCCCGACCGAGATGCTGAAGGGCCACGTGGGCGAGGTGAACGCGATCGCGTTCTCGACCGACGGGAAAAAACTGGCGGTCGCCTCGGGCGAAGCCGGCGTCTCAGGAGAGCTCACGATCTGGGACGTCGGCGGAAAGCCGGGCAAGCCGCTCAAGGGCCACAAGGACGCGATCTACGCGGTGGCGCTCTCGGCCGACGGGAAGCTCGCCGCCACGGGGAGCTATGACACCAAGATCATCCTCTGGGACCTCGCGACGGGCCAGCCGCTCCGGCAGCTCGACGGCCACAACGAGGCGGTCTTCGACCTCGCGTTCCGCCCCGACGGGCGCGTCCTCGCGAGCGCCAGCGCCGACCGCACCGTGAAGCTCTGGGACGTCGCGACCGGCGAGCGGCGCGAGACACTGAGCGATCCGACCAAGGCCGTGAACGCCGTCGCGTTCAGCCCCGACGGCCGGATCGTCGCGGCCGCGGGCGCGGACAACCGGATCCGCCTCTGGCAGGTCAGCCTGGACGCAAAGGAGGGCACCAACCCGATCCTCACGACGAAGTTCGGCCACGAGGGCGCGATCCTGCGCCTGGCCTTTTCCCGCGACGGGAAGACAATCGCGACCACCGCGGACGACAAGACGGTGAAGCTCTGGAACGCGGCGGACGTCTCGCTCCGGATCGCGCTCGAGGCCCAGCCGGACTGGCCCACCGCGCTCGCGTTCGCGCTCGACGACAAGGCGCTCGTGGTCGGCCGCCTCGACGGCTCGGTCCAGTTCTACGACGCGTCCAGCGGAAAGGTCATGGCCGCCGCGGCGCCGGCCAAGCCCGAGATCGCGATCGTCGCACCGCGCGGCGTCCAGCGCGGCCGCGGCGCGGAGATCCGGATCACGGGAAAGAACCTCCCGACGCTCACGGGCGCGGCGACGTCCGACCCCCGGCTCCACGCGCAGGTCCTCCCCGGCGGGTGGATCGGCGTGACGGCGAATCCCGATCTTCCCGCGGGCGCGGTCGACCTCTGGGTCACCGGTCCCGGCGGCGAGAGCAACCGCGTGAAACTCTTCGTCGAGGATCTCCCGCAGGTCGCGAAGCGCGAAGGGGCGGAGCCGACACACGCGCCGCTGCCCGCGAGCTTCTGGAGTGCGTTCACGGCGCGCGGAATCACCGACGCGTTCGCGTTCGACGCGAAGGCGGGCGAGACGATCGTGGTCGACGCGGCGGCGAAGCGACTCGGGTCGAAGGCCGAGCTCGTCGTCACCCTGACCGACTCGGCGGGCCGGGTGCTCGCGAGCAACATCGACTTCGAGGGCGAGGCCGACCCGCTCATCACCTTCGCGATCCCCGCGGACGGCCGGTACCTCCTCCACGCGGGCGACCTCCAGCTCGGCGCGTCGAACGAGCACTACTACCGGCTCTCGGTGGGCGCGCTCCCGGTGGTGAACGCGTGCTTCCCGCTGAGCGTCCCGGCGAACTCCGAGGCGACGGTGCGGCTGATCGGGACGAATCTCCCGAAGGACGCGATCGTAACACTCAAGACGGGCGGCCCCGGCGAGATGGCGGTCCCCGTGGACCCCGCCCGGTTCCGCGCGCGCCGCGATTTCAAGGTGATCGTCTCGGACCTCCCCGAGACGCTCGAGACCGAGGACAACGACACGCCGGCGACCGCCGTGCGGATGCAGGCGCCGGGCTCGGGGAACGGCCTGATCGGCCATCCGGGCGACGTCGACCTCTGGAGGTTCGAGACGAAGTCGGGGCGGGCATGGATGATCGAGACGCAGGCGGCGCAGCGCGGCTCACCGGTCGACACGCGGATCGAGGTGCTGCACGCGGACGGCAGGCCGGTCGAGCGGGTGCTGCTCCAGGCGGTGCGCGACTCGTGGATCACGTTCCGGCCGATCGACGCGAATGCCAACGGCGCGCGCCTGTGGCAGTACCAGGAGATGGATCTCGGGCAGTACCTCTACCTGCAGGGCGAGGTGGTGAAGCTCTTCCTCGCGCCGCGCGGGCCCGACTCGCAATGGGACTTCTTCACGCTGGGCGGAAAGCGCCGCTGCTACTTCGACACGAGCGCCACGGCGCACCCGCTCGACGAGCCGGCGTACATCGTCGAGCCGCGCCCGCCCGGCTCGAAGCTCGTGCCGAACGGCCTTCCCGCCTTTCCGCTCTTCTACGCGAACGACGACGACGGCGACCGGCGGCTGGGGACGGACTCGCGGCTCGTGTTCGTGCCGCCCGCGGACGGCGCGTACCTCGTGCGCGTGACGGACGTGAAGCGCGCGGGCGGCGAGCGGTACGCCTACCGGCTCGTCGTGCGCGACGCGAAGCCCGACTTCCGCGCGACGATCGAGGGCGCGAACGCGGCGGTGCCCGCGGGGTGCGGCCTCGCGTTCACGGCGCGGGTCGAGCGGATCGACGGGTTCGAGGGGCCGGTGCGGATCGACGTCGACGGCGTGCCGCCCGGCTTCTCGGTCTCGACGCCGATCGTGATCGAGGCGGGCCAGTCGGAGGCCAAGGGGACGATCTTCGCGGCGGCGGACGCCCCGAAGCCGGCGGGCGCGACGCTGAAGATCAAGGCGACGGCGGTCGTGGACGGCCGCGAGATCGTGCGCGACGTGGCGGCGCCGGGCACCCTCTCGGTGGCGGCGAAGCCCCGGACGGTCGTCACGCTGGAGCCCGACGAGGGCGCGGTGGGCCTGCCCGCCGTAGGCCCGGCGAAGGCGGGCGAGGTCATCACGCTCAAACCCGGCGGGATGGTCGCCGCGAGGATCAGGATCGAACGGACGGGCCACAACGAGCGGGTGACGTTCGACGTCGAGAACCTGCCGTTCGGCGCGATCGTGGAGGACATTGGCCTGAACGGGATCCTCATCCCCGAAGGGGCGACCGAGCGCCGGATCTTCCTGACCTGCGGAAGAGGCGTGGAGGAGATGACGCGGCCGGTCTACGCCCGCGTCCGCGAGGCCCCGAACTCCACGTCGCGCCCCGTGCTCATCCGGGTGCCGGCCCGCCCGTAATCTCCGCCACCCGGGTATTGCATTTTATATGGTTGTGAAGTATATTCCATGGTGCATGCATGACCGGGGACGGGGGCTGGGACGGTTGCGTCCCGGCGCCCGGCAGCAGGGGCTCGAGACGGTGGCCCGGGCGTTCTACGCCGGGCCCGTGCCCGTCAGCGTCACCACCCTGGACGGGGCCCGGATCCTCGACGTCAACGATGCCTTCGTCCGCCTCTTCGGCTACCCCCGCGAGGAGCTGATCGGAAAGTCGTCCGTCGAGGCGGGATACTGGGTCCGCCCCGACGAACGGCGGGAATTCGCCCGACGGGTGCGGGAGGAAGGCTCCCTCCGCGACATCGAGGTCCAGTTCCGCAGGAAGACCGGAGACGTCTTCACGGCCCTCGCCTGCGTCGACCTGGTCGAAATCAAGGGCGAGCCGTGCGTCATCGTGAGCTACCAGGACATCACCGAGCGCCGCCGGCTGGAGGAGGAGCTCGTACGGACGCGGAAGATGGGCGCCCTCGGACGCCTGGCCGGCGGCGTGGCGCACGACTTCAACAACCTGCTGACCGCGATCCTCGGACACGCGGGGCTCGCCCTCCGGGAGCTGCGCCCGGGCGACCCGGGGCGGACCCACCTCGAGGGGATCCAGAAGGTCGCCGAGCGCGCTGCGGGTCTCACCCGTCAGCTCCTGACGATCAGCCGGCGCCAGGTGATGCAGCCGACGTCCCTCGATCCCGGCATCGTGCTCCGGGAGATGGAGGGGCTCCTCCGCCACCTGCTCGGCGAGGGCATCCGCATGGAGCTGCTCCTCGACCCCGGGCTGGGGACCCTCCGCGCCGACCGGAGCCAGGTCGAGCAGGTCATCCTCAACCTTGCCGTCAATGCCCGCGATGCGATGCCCGGCGGCGGCCGGCTCACGATCTGGGCGTGCAACGCCGGGGATGCGATCCGCCTCGCCGTCACCGACACCGGCTGCGGCATGGACCGGGAGACGCTCTCGCACCTCTTCGAACCCTTCTTCACCACCAAGCCCCCCGGGAAGGGCACCGGCCTGGGGCTCGCCACCGTCTACGGCATCGTCACCCAGATCGGCGGTACGATCCGCGTGGAGAGCGAGCCGGCCCGCGGCACCCGGGTCGAGATCGTCCTTCCCCGCAGCGGCCAGGCGGCGCCGGCGGAACCGGCGCCGGCATCCGCTCCGCGGTCGTCGGGCCGCGAATCGCTGCTTCTCGTCGAGGACGAGGAGTCCGTGAGGAACCTCGCCCGGGAGGTGCTCAAACAGAGCGGGTACCACGTCCTGGTGGCGGGCGACGGACCGGAGGCCCTCCGGCGCTGCTCCGAGCACGAGGGGAGGATCGACCTCCTGGTGACCGATGTCGTGATGCCGGGGATGAGCGGAAGCGAGGTCGCCGAACGGGTCCGCCTCGCCCGTCCGGGAATCAAGGTGCTTTACATGTCCGGCTACACCGACAGCGCGGTCTTCCACCACGGCGTGCGGCAAGGGGAGACCGAGTACCTGGAGAAGCCCTTCACTCCCGACACTCTGGCCCGAAAGGTCCGCGACGTGCTGGACGGACAGAGGGCGTAGGGATTCTCCGCCTGCAGCCCCGACCACTCCAGGACCGTCAGCGCTTCCGGGCTGCCCGCGGGAAGTGATCTCGGGCGGCAGGACGATCGCCACGAGGCCGTCGGGGTAGGTCGCACCGGGAAGACTCTGAATTTGCCTGGGAGGGTCTTGGGGAGACCCCCCCTGCAGAACCCGGTCGCTGGCCCCCCGGCGCCCGTTCTTGCTGGCATCGGGCGCCATCGGGGGCTAGACTGGTGGGGAAAAAATGAACCAGAAGTCGAGAGGCGGTCTGGTACGGATCTTCCTCGGCGCGGCGGCCTTTCTTGCCGCCCTGGCCGCGTTCGCGGTCACCGCCTTTGACCCCGCCTCCCACCTGCCCGGACCGCGCGCTCCCTCGGCCTCAGTCTCCTCCGCCGCGGGCCCAGGCCTTCCGGGGACATCCGCCGCGCGACGCGGCGTGCGCGGCTCCGACCCGGCTTTCGCTCCCGCGGTCCAGGGCGACCGGATCAAGCGGCCTCCTCCCGCGGGGGCGGCCGAAAAGGCGCGCGGCGAACCCTCCGAGCTCCTCATCTTCCTCCACCCCGGCACCGATCCGGCCGCGTACGCGCGGGACCACGGCCTCGTCCATACGCACACGCTTCGCAGCGACCCGGACGCCCACGTCTTTTCAGCCCCCGACGGCGCGACGGCCAAGGCCGCCCATGACCGCTCGAAAGCCGACGCCCGCGCCCGGAAGGTTTTCTTCAACGAGCGGACCCAGCGGATCCACTGCGCGTGGACGCCGGACGACCCCTACTACAACAACGACAACAACCCGGCGGGATTCCCGGGCCAGTGGCACCTGGGGAACGGAGCGAGCACGACCCACGCGAACCTCGTCCCCGCGTGGAACCGTGACATCACCGGGACCGGCGTCCTTTTCGCGATCGTGGACGACTGCCTCCAGATCAACCACCCGGACCTGCAACCGAACTACGTGGCCGCGGACAGCTGGGACTTCGGCCAGAATGACGGGGATCCCAGCCCCGTGCACAACGGAGGCAGCACCGAGGACCGGCACGGCACCTCGGTCGCGGGGGTCGCCGCGGCGCGGGGGGGGAACGGGATCGGCGTCACCGGAGCCGCCCCTCTGGCCGGGTTGGCGGGACTGAGAGTCGACTTCCCGACGCAGACCTCGCAGATGTTCGTCGATGCCACGCTCTATCACAGCAGCGGGGGCAACACCAACATCAAGGTGAAGAACCACAGCTACGGATACTCCACACCCTTCGTCGACACCCAGGCCGAGCGGGACGCGGTGGCCACCTCCGCGGCGGCCGGCACGATCCACTGCTTTGCCGCCGGCAACGAGCGGGGCAACGCGGGCCAGGATTCGAACAAGGAGGACGTCCAGAGCAGCCCCGACGTGATCGCGGTGGCCGCCATCGGGAGCGACGGGAAGTTCTCCTACTACAGCTCCTTCGGCGCGAACGTCTTCGTGACCGCCCCCTCGAGCGGCGCCGCGGGCCTGTTCGGGATCACCACCACGGACCGGACCGCGGGGAACGGATACAACAGGACCACGACCGGCTCGGACGGCGATGCCTTCCCCGACCGGGACTACACCAGCACCTTCGGGGGAACCTCTTCGGCGACGCCCCTCGTGGCGGGAGTGATCACGCTGGCCAAGCAGGTCCAACCCAATCTCAACGTGCGCTTCGCCAAGCACCTGCTCGTCCGCGCCAGCCGGCTCGTGGACTCGACGGACTCCACCGTCGAGGGCGGGGGAGACGGCTCGACCCCGGGCTCGGCATGGAAGACGAACGCCGCCGGGAGGAAGTTCAACGAGAACTACGGATTCGGCATGATCGACGCCGACGCGCTGACCCAGGAGGCGGTCCTCTGGAGCGGAGTGACCGCCCTTCAGACCGAGTCAACCGGAACCGTGACGGTGACCGCCGGCTCGATCCCGGACAACACGCCGTCGGGGGTCAACCGGACGTTCGCACTGGCTTCCACCACGCCGCTCGAGGAGATGCTCGTCACGCTCGACGTCACCCACACCTACCGGGGAGACCTCGAAGCGTATCTCACTTCGCCTTCGGGAACCATGAGCCGTCTCGCCATCGTCTCGGGAGGGGACAACGGCGTCAACCTCAGCTGGACGTTCGTGAGCAACGCCTTCTGGGGGGAGAACCCCGCGGGCACGTGGACCCTCAACGTGAGGGACGTGGCGGCCGTGGATGTCGGGACCTGGAACACCTTCGCCGTCACCGCCCGCGTGGGGCAGCTGGTGGCCAGCAGTTCAGCTCCCGTGGTCTCCTCGATCCAGCGCGCGGGCGCGAGCCCCACCAGCGCCTCCTCCGTCGACTTCACGGTGACCTTCACGAAGAACGTCACCGGGGTGGACGCGACCGATTTCGCGCTCACGACCACCGGCTCCGTCTCGGGCGCCTCGATCGCGGGCGTCTCCGGGAGCGGGAGCATCTATACCGTCACGGTCAACACGGGGTCGGGCGACGGGACGATCCGGCTCGACCTGATCGACAATGATTCCATCGTGGACGGATCGGGGAACAAGCTGGGGGGAACGGGCGCGGGGAACGGGAATTTCACCGCGGGGCAGGTCTACACGATCGACAAGACCGCCCCCTCCCTGGTCCACGTGACGTCAACGACGGCCAACGGAAGCTACGGACTGGGGGCATCGATCAACGTGACGGTCGACTTCACCGAGGCGGTGACGCTCGCGGGCGGAAACCTCCTGGTCACCTTGAGCACGGGCGATGTCGTCTCGATCGGCCCGTTCGGCCCGTCGACCACGGCGGGCGGAACCTATGTCGTTGGCGCGGGGGACAACTCGCCCGACCTCGACTCGGCCAGCCCGCTCACGCTCTCCGGCGGCGCCACGCTCCGCGACGCGGCGGGCAACGCCTGCGCGCTGGGGATCCCCGGGGGACAGAACCTCGCGGCGCTCAAGGCGCTCGTGGTCGACACGACCGCCCCCCAGGTCGTCCGCATCCGCTCCACGAGCGCCAACCAGACGTACGGCGCCGGCGCGGCGATCAACGTGACGGTCGATTTCTCGGAGGCGGTGACGCTCACGGGCGGAAACCTCCTGGTCACCTTGAGCACGGGCGCCGTCGTGACGATCGGGCCGTTCCCCTCCTCCACGTCCGCGAGCGGGACCTACACGGTGGCCGCGGGGCAGAACTCCCCCGACCTGAACGCGCAGAGCCCGCTCACCCTCTCCGCGGGGACCCTCCGCGACGCGGCGGGGAACAATTGCGTCCTCACGATCCCCGCGGGCCAGGACCTCGCCGACCTGCAGGACATCGTGGTCGACACCGCGGGTCCGGCGGTGACGATCAACCAGGCCGTGGGCCAGGCGGACCCGACCAACGCGGGGCCGATCCGGTTCACGGTTGTCTTCAGCGAACCGGTCACCGGGTTCGACAGCCCCTCGGATGTCTCGTTCGCCGGATCGACCGCGGGAGGACCGCTGGCGGCGTCGATCACGCCGGTGAGCCCCACGACCTACACCGTTTCCGTCACGGGGATGACGTCGGGCGGGACGGTGGTGGCGTCGATCCCGGCGGGAAAAGCGGCGGACCTGATCGGCAACCCGAACGTCGCTTCGTCCAGCACCGACAACGTCGTCACGTTCGACAACCTGGCGCCGACGGTGACGATCAACCAGGCGGGAGGCCAGGCCGATCCCGCCGGTACCTCGCCGATCTCGTTCACGGTCGTCTTCAGCAAGCCGGTCTTCGGATTCGCGACGGGAGACGTCACCCTGGGCGGCACCGCCGGGGCCACGACCGCGATCATCACGGGGAGCGGCACCACCTACACGGTCGCCGTGAGCGGGATGACCTCCGACGGGACCGTCATCGCGACCGTCGGGGCAGGAGTGGCGACGGACCTGGCGGGGAACGGCAACGCCGCCTCGACCAGCACGGACAACATCGTGATCTTCGATCAGACACCGCCCTCGGTGACCATCAACCAGGCGGTCTCGCAGAGCGATCCCACGAGTTCCGGCCCCATCCGGTTCAGCGTGGTGTTCAGCGAGTCGGTGACGGGATTCAATACGACCCACATCGTTCTGACTCCCGGACCGGGGCTCGGAGGAGTGCTGGTCCCGTCGGTCAGCGGCAGCGGAGCCCTCTATGTCGTCTCGGTGACCGGGATGACAGGGGCCGGGACCCTCACCGCGACGATCTCCGCCGGAGCCGCCAGCGACGCCGCCGGCCATCCGAGCCTCGCCTCGACGAGCACGGACAACGTGGTCACGTTCGACGCGTCGGTCCCGACCGTGACGATCAACCAGGCGGGGGGACAGGCCGACCCGACGAACGCAGGCCCCATCACCTTCACGGTGGTCTTCAGTCAAAGTGTGTTCGGATTCGGAGCCGCGGGCGTTTCCCTCGCCGGTTCGACCGCGCCGGGGGCGACCGTGTCGAGCGTCTCGGGCAGCGGGACGACCTGGACCGTCACCGTCTCGGGGATGACCTCGAGCGGGACCGTCGTGGCCGCGGTCCTCGCCGGGGCGGCTCAGAACGGGGTTGGAACCGGGAATGCCGCCTCGACGAGCGCCGACAACGTCGTCACGTACGATGTCACGCGGCCGACGGTCACGATCAATCAGGCGGCCGGGCAGGCCGATCCCACGAACCTCTCTCCGCTCCTCTACACGGTCGTGTTCAGCGAATCAGTCACCGGGTTCGGGCCGGGCGGCGTGGTCCTGGGCGGGACGGCCGGGGCGACGGGCAAGGCGGTGTCGGGGAGCGGAACGACCTGGACGGTGACCGTGAGCGGGATGACCGGGTCGGGGACCGTGACGGCGACCGTGGCGGCGAACGCGGCGACCGACGCGGCGGGGAACCTCAGCTTCGCCTCGACGAGCACCGACAACACGGTGATCTACGACGTCACCCCTCCGACGGTCACGATCAACCAGGCGGCCGGACAGGCGGATCCGTCCAACGGGTCCCCCATCCTCTTCACCGCCGTGTTCACCAAGACCGTGACCGGGTTCACGGGGAGCGGCGTGGTCCTGGGGGGGACGGCGGGGGCGACGACCGCGGTCGTCAGCGGGAGCGGGACGACCTACACCGTGTCGGTGTCGGGAATGACCGGGGACGGCACCGTCATCGCGTCGGTCTCTGCAGGGGCGGCGGTCGACGCGGCGGGCAACCCGAGCGCGGCGTCCACCAGCACGGACAACGTCGTCACCCGCGACGCGACCCGTCCGGGCGTGACGATCAACCAGGCGGCCGGGCAGGCGGACCCGACGAACGGGGCGTCGATCGACTTCACGGTCGTCTTCAGCAAATCGATCACCGGATTCGGGCCGGGCGGCGTGGTGCTGGGCGGCACGGCCGGGGCGACGGGCAAGTCGGTGTCGGGGAGCGGAACGACATGGACGCTGACCGTGAGCGGGATGACCGGGCCGGGGACGGTGACGGCGGCCGTGGCGGCGAACGCGGCGACCGACGCGGCCGGGAACCTCAGCCTGGCCTCGACGAGCACCGACAACACGGTGACCTGGGACAACAGCCCTCTGACGGTCACGATCAACCAGGCGGGGGGGCAGGCGGACCCGACCAACAGCCCGTCGATCCTCTTCACCGCGATCTTCAACAAACCGGTGGCCAATTTCACGACCGGCGACGTGACGCTCGGGGGGACGGCGGGGGCGACGACCGCGATCGTCACCGGGGGCGGCACCACGTACACCGTGACCGTGAGCGGGATGTCGGCGGACGGCACGGTCATCGCGTCCATCGCAGCGGGCGTCGCGTCCGACGCGGCCGGGAACGCCAACAGCGCCTCGACGAGCGGCGACAACACCGTCACCTACGACGGCACGGCTCCGACCGTGACGATCAACCAGGCGGCCGCCCAGGCCGATCCGGCGAAGAGCTCGCCGATCGCCTTCACCGCGGTCTTCAGCAAACCGGTGTCCGGGTTCACGGCGTCGGACGTGGTCGTGGGGGGCACCGCGGGCGGGACCGCCGCGGTCACGGGCGGGCCGTCGACGTTCACCGTGAATGTTTCGGGCATGAGCGGGGACGGCAAGGTCGTGGTCACGATCCCCGCCGGCGCGGCGACGGACGCCGCGGGCAATCCGAACGAAGCGTCGACGAGCACCGACAACAGCGTGACCTACGACACCACCCCGCCCACGGTCACGGACGTGAGCTCGCCGACGCCGAACGGATTCTACAGCACGGGCGCCTCGATCGTCGTGACGGTCACGTTCTCCGAACCGGTGATCGTGACAGGCGTTCCGCGGCTGACGCTTGAGACGGGGGCGATCGATGCCGTCGTCGCCTATTCGGGCGGGACCGGGACGAGCACGCTCTCGTTCGCGTACACCGTCGCCGCAGGCCACGTGTCGGCGGACCTGAACTACGTCTCCACGTCGGCGCTGGCGCTCAACGGCGGCACGATCCGGGACCCGGCGGGGAACGATGCGGTCCTCACCCTCCCGGGCCTTGCGGGCCCGGGCTCGCTTGCGTCGAACAAGAACCTCGTGGTGGACACCACGCCGCCGGTGGCCGGGACCGTGAAGGACGGGTGGACCGGGCCCGACGTGGACGTGCAGCTTTCGGTGACCACGATCAGCGCGAACTGGAGCGGCTTCAGCGACCCTGAAAGCGGCATCGGCGGATACGAATGGGCGATCGGCACGACGCCGGGAGGGCAGCAGGTCCGGGCCTTCTCCTCCGTCGGGCTCCAGACGAGCGCATCCACGAGCGCCGTGGACGTCATCCTCGCGCTCGCGACCGGGACGCCCTACCACGTCACGGTGCGGGCCACCAACGGCGCGGGGCTGACGACGACCGCCACCAGCGACGGCGTCACCGTGACCGGGACGGACCTTTCGGGCCCCGCGGCGCCCCCCGCGTTCCTCGCCACCCCCTCCGACCAGGCGGTCCTGCTCGAGTGGCTCCCCAGCCCGAGTGGCGACGTAGCCTCCTACCGGCTCTGGTGGAAGCCGGCCGCCTCGCCGTGGACCGCCGCCACGCGGGTGGACGCGCTCCCCGGACCGACCGCCACGGTCTCCGCGCTGACGAACGGCTCGCCGTACGATTTCATGATCAAGGCGGTCGACACGAGCGGGAACGAATCGCCGGGCGTCTTCGCGTCGGCGACACCCGTGGCCTCGATCACGATCGGAGGCACGGGGAACTACGGCACGATCCAGGCCGCGATCGGCGCCGCACAACCGGGCGACACCGTAAACGTGGGGCCGGGGACGTACAACGAGACGCTGATTCTCGCTCCCGGAGTGTCCGTGTGCGGCTCGTCGGCGAACCACACCATCATCGTCGGAACCCCGGGAACGGCCGTCATCACCGTGCAGGGGACGTACCTGACCGATCCGACTTCGACCGTCTGCGACCTCGCGATCACGGGAGGGACGATCGGGGTGAGCGGCGGAACGGCGGACGTGCTCCTCGACCACCTGATCATCCACCATGGGACGAGCCACGGGGCCGCATCGGGCGCGGGGGGCCGTCTGCGCGCGGTCAATTGCACGGTGATAAGCAATGGGGGCGACGGGATCAATTCCCTCGGGACGACCGCGGTGCGCAACTGCATCGTCGGAAAGAACGGCGGGACGGGGCTGAACGTGCCCGGCGGATCCCTGGTCACGTACAACGACGTCTATTCGAATCCCACCGCGAATTATCCCGCGGGCGTGGGAGGGATCGGCAATCTCACCTCCGCCGCGGCGTTCGTCGACGAAACGGCCTTCAACTACATCGAGAATCCCTCCTCCCCGAGCGTGGACGCGGGCGATCCGGCGGACCCGTTCTCCCAGGAACTGTCGCCCAACGGTTCCCGGATCAACCAGGGCGCCTTCGGGAACACCCCCTGGGCCGCAAGCCTTGCCGCCGCGACGCCCGCGGGCGTGGGGGGCGGCGGGGGCGGCGGTCACAAGAAGAAGTGCGGGGCCACCGGCCTTGAAATCCTGCTCCTCCTGGGGGCTCTCGCCGCCGTCCGGCGCCGCCGGTCCTGATCCGGCCCCGTCGGATCCGTCACCCTCCCGCCCGACCGGGCTCTTTTTCAAAATCCCCCACCAATCGCATGGAACATGGATAGACTTCCCCGTATCGACGCCGGGGGGGGCAAACCGTGAGGATAGGGGCATGAGGCCTGGCCGAAGACATCATCGGCTTCGCAAGCTGGCGCGTCCGGGACCCAAGGCCGCGCCGGCCACCGAGGAGATCCCGCTCGGCATCCCCGTCGATCCGGACGATTCCGCGCTCCCGGAGGAGTCGACGCTGATCGACGCCGAGCCCGTGGGCGCCCCGGTCCCCGCCAGGACGGGCAAGGCGCCCAAGCCGTCCAAGTCGGCGACCCAGGACGACACGGTCCAGGTGCTGGCCCTCAAGGGGAAGCCGGTCGACCCGAACGAGGAGACCGAGGGCGCGCTCGACGGCGACCTCGAGCCCGATCCGCCGGACAAGATCGGCTTCACGTGCACCTGCGGCGTCCGCCTAGTGGCGACCCGGAAGGCCTACGACAAGCGGATGCGGTGCGCGAAATGCCAGACGCTGATGCTGATCAGCCTCGTCTGGAATCCCGCCGCGAAGAAGTTCGAGATCGAGCCCTTCCGCGTGGACGTACCGGATCTCCCCACGTAGCGCGCATTTTTCTCCGTACTTTTCCCTCCCCCTCGTTCCACGTACGCGTGTGTTTGAAGCGGGTCGAGAAAGGGAGATGATGATGAAGACGATGCTGGCGGGAATGGCGGTCGTCCTGGGGTTGGCCGGGGCGGCGTGGGCGCAGGAAGGCAACAACAAAGAGAAGAAGGACGAAAAGAAGGAGAAGGAGCTCTCGATCGGCCTGGCCGACGTGGACACGAACGCCGACGGCCGGGCCTCCGTCACGGAGATCCGCATCGCGATCGCCAAGTTCTCGCCCCCCGAGGCGAAGAAGGAAGGCGACGGCAAGAAGCGGAAAGAGGGCGAGGGCAACGGCAACAAGGAGAAGGGCAAGGACGGCAAGGCCGCGGCGGCGGAAGCCTCCATGCTTCTCAAGGACCTGGACACCAACGGCGACAAGCGCGCGACCCTCAAGGAACTCCAGGCCGCCCTGGAGATCCTTCTGAACCCCAAGAAGGACGGGGACAAGAAAGAGGGCGGCGACAAGAAGTAGAGAAACCACACCGGCCTCCCCCTTCCCGCCCGCACGGCGCGGGAAGGGGGCAGGCCCGGGGCCTGCCCCCCGTAGCGCCAACCCGGGATGCGCGAAGGGGGGTTTCCCAAGGCGCGCAAACTCCCGCCACGGCCCTCTTGTACTTCTAGGTAGAGCGAAATCCAACCCGGTTTGATGGGGGCGATTCGGGTGTCAAGATTCCTCCTGGCCACCCTGGCGCTGTGGATCGGAGCCCCCCTCCTGATCTCGGCCCAGGAAAAGCCCGCCCCTCCGCCGACTCCAGAGCAGGTCGAGTTCTTCGAAAAGCACGTCCGCCCGGTCCTCGTCGAGCGCTGCTTCAAGTGCCACTCGACGGGGGCCAACAAGCTGAAGGGCGGCCTCTACGTCGACTCTCGCGAAGGGCTGCTCAAAGGGGGCGATTCCGGCGCGGCGATCGCGCCCGGCAAGGTCGAGGAGAGCCGGCTGATCAAGGCCGTCCGGTACCTCGACGAGGACCTCCAGATGCCGCCCAAGGAAAGGCTCGCCCCCGACGTGGTCGCCGACCTCGAGGCGTGGGTCAAGATGGGCGCGCCCTTCCCCGGCACCGCGGCCGCCAAGAGCGCCCCTTCGACTGTCGACTTCGCCGCCGCGCGGAAGCACTGGTCCTTCCAGCCCCCGAAAAGCGCGGCCGTCCCCGCGGTGATGATGAAGGGCTGGGTCGCCACCCCGATCGACGCGTTCATCCTCGCGAAGCTCGAGGAGAAGGGCCTCGCGCCCGCGCCGCCCGCCGACAAGCGGACGCTGCTGCGTCGCGCGACGTACGATCTCACCGGGCTGCCGCCGACGCCCCAGGAGATCGACGCATTCCTCTCCGACGAATCGTCCGACGCGTTCGCGAAGGTCGTCGACCGCCTCCTCGCGTCCCCCCGGTACGGCGAGCGCTGGGGCCGCCACTGGCTCGACGTCGCCCGTTACGCGGACACGAAGGAGTGGGTCGTCGACGAGGAGCGCCGGCTCCCCTTCTCGTACACCTACCGAGACTGGGTCATCCAGGCCGTGAACGACGACCTCCCCTACGACCAGTTCGTCATCCAGCAGATCGCGGCCGACAAGCTCGATCCGACGAAGGACCGGAAGGCGCTGGCCGCGCTCGGCTTCCTGACCGTCGGCCGCTCGTTCCTCAACCGGCAACCCGACCAGATCGACGACAAGATCGACGTCGTCACCCGCGGCCTGATGGGCCTCACCGCCCAGTGCGCGCGGTGCCACGACCACAAGTTCGATCCCATCCCGACGCGCGACTACTACTCGCTCTACGGCGTCTTCGCGAGCTCGACGACGCCCAAGGAACTGCCGACGATCGGCCAGCCCGAGCGCACGCCGGAATTCGTCGCATACGAGAAGGAGATCCGGACGAAGGAAGGCGAGATCACCACCTTCAAGACCACGCGGCACGCGACGCTCGTCGCCGGGTTCCGCACGCCCGACAAGATCGCCGAGTACCTGCTCGCCGCGAACGAATCCAAAGGGGCGGTCGACGAGCCCGTCGTCAAGAAGCGGCCCGACCCGGCCAAGCCCAATCCCGTCATCCTCAAGCGCTGGGTCGCGGCGCTGAAGAAGGCCGCGGAATCCCGCGACCCCGTCTTCTCCCCGTGGCTCGCCTACGCGGCGATCCCCGCGAACGAGTTCGCCGAAAAGGCCCGCGACGTGCTGGGCCAGTTGATGGACGTCAACCCGATCGTCCGCGAGGCGTTCGGCGAGGCGCCGACGTCGCTCTCCGAGGCCGCCCAACGGTACGGCACGCTGCTCGGCGCCTTCAACAAGGACTCGGCGATGCCCGACCCCAACATGGAGGCGATCCGGCTCGCGGTCTGCGCCCCCGAGGCGGCGCCCAACATGCCACTCGACGAGGTCGACCAGTTCCTGAACCAGGACGACAAGGGCAAGCTCCGCAAGATGCGGAAGGACATGGAGGGCTCGCAGTTCCACCCCGGCGCCCCGCCGCGGGCGATGGCGCTCGAGGACACGCCCTCCCCCGCGAACCCGAAGGTCTTCGTCCGCGGGAACCCGGGCACGCCCGGCGACGAGGTGCCGCGCCAGTTCCTCGGGATCCTGTCGGGCGACGCCCGGATCGCGTGGAAGACGGGCGGACGGCTCGAGCTCGCGCAGGCGGTCGCCTCGCGCGACAACCCGCTCACGGCGCGGGTCTGGGTCAACCGCGCCTGGCTCCACCACTTTGGCGCCGGGCTCGTGCGGACGCCGAGCGACTTCGGCACGCGGGGCGAGCGGCCCACGCACCCCGAACTCCTGGACTGGCTCTCCGTCTGGTTCATGGAGAACGGCTGGTCCACCAAGAAGCTCCATCGCCTGGTCCTGCTGTCGAACGCGTGGAAGCAATCGAGCGAGGGAACGGCGGAGACCGTCAAGGCGGATCCGCTGAACCTGATGTTCGGTCGCATGAACCGCCTGCGCCTGGAGTTCGAGTCGATGCGCGATTCGTTCCTGTCGGTCTCGGGGAAGCTCGACGTGGCGATGGGCGGGCGCGCCGTGCAGCTGACGACCGAGCCCTACAGCGGCCGCCGGACGGTCTACGGCTACATCGACCGCCTGAACCTCGCGAACATGTTCCGTGTCTTCGACTTCGCGGTGCCCGACATGCACGCGCCGCAGCGGTACACGACGACGGTGCCGCAGCAGGCGCTCTTCCTCATGAACAGCCCGTTCGTGATGGAGCAGGCGCAGGCGCTGGTGCGCCGCCCGGAGATCGCGGGCGAGGCCGACCCGGAACAGAGGATCCAGAGGCTCTACCGCGCGATCTTCGGCCGCGCCGCGACCGCGCGGGAGGTCACGCTGGCGGTCCGGTTCCTGGGGCTGCCCTCGCACGAGCCCTCCGCGCTGCTCCCGGCGTGGCAGTACGGGTTCGGCGCGGTCGACGAGAAGTCCGGCCGCGTGAAGGAGTTCACGCCGCTCGCCCACTACACGGGCAGCGCGTGGCAGGGCGGCCCGAAGCTGCCCGACCCGAAGACCGGGTGGTGCCTGCTGACCCCGTCGGGCGGCCACGCGGGCGACGACGGCGGCCACGCGGTGATCCGCCGCTGGACGGCGCCGCGCGACGGCACGATCGCGATCTCGGGCACACTCACTCACAAGTCGCCCGGCGGCGACGGCGTCCGCGCGCGGATCGTCTCGAGCGCCCACGGCGAAATCGCCTCGTGGGTCGCCTGCCGGATCGAGGCGGAGACGAGGATCTCGGGCCTCGGGGTGAAGCGCGGCGACACGATCGACTTCGTGGTCGACTGCCGGGCGGACGTCAACAGCGACGCGTTCTCCTGGGCGCCGACGCTCAAGATGAAAGACCCCGACGAGGAGTGGAGCGCGCTCTCGGGTTTCTCGGGGCCGCCGGAGAAGCTGCCCGAGCCGCTGAAGCCCTGGGAAAAGTACGCGCAGGTTCTCCTCGAGTCGAACGAGTTCTCCTTCGTGGACTGAAATCCTATGAGCCAGCACCCCGGACGACCCGAGGACAGGTTCCTGACGCGACGCGAGATGCTCTGCCGCTCGGGGATGGGGTTCGGCGCCGTGGCGATGGCGGACCTCATGAAGCAGGCGTTCGGGCAGGAGACGTCCGTCCTCAACCCGCTCTCGGTCAAGGCATCGCCCTTCCCCGCGAAGGCGAAGCGGGTCATCCACCTGTTCATGAACGGCGGGCCGTCGCACGTCGACACGTTCGACCCGAAGCCCGAGCTCGAGAAGACCGCGGGCAAGCCGCCGCCCGCGAGCGCCCTGGCCGGCAACGCGAACAACAAGGCCGGCGTCTCGTATCCGTCGCCCTTCAAGTTCCGAAAGTACGGGCAGGCGGGGACCGAGGTGAGCGACCTCTACCCGAACCTCGCGAAGCAGGTGGACGACCTCTGCATCATCCGCTCGATGCAGGCGGACGATCCGAACCACGAGCCGTCGCTCCTCCTCATGAACTGCGGCGAGCCGCGGCTTTCGAGGCCGAGCATGGGCTCGTGGCTGACGTACGGCCTCGGAAGCGAGAACCAGAACCTCCCGGGATTCATCGCGATGTGCCCCTTTGGATACCCGATCTACCAGTCGCAGAACTGGCAGTCAGGCTTCCTGCCGGGGATCTACCAGGGGACGTACATCGACAGCCAGCACACGGAGGTCGAGAAGCTCGTCGAGAACGTGCGGAACAAGCGCGTCTCGATGAGGGACCAGCGCGAGCAGCTGGAATTGCTCCGGCAGCTGAACAGGGAGTACCAGGCGCGCCGCCAGCAGGACGCGCAGCTCGAAGCGCGCGTCCAGTCGTTCGAGCTCGCCTACCGGATGCAGATGGACGCGCTCGACGCGTTCGACGTGATGAAGGAGCCCGAGTCGATCCGGGACATGTACGGGCCGGGCGTGCAGGCGCGCCAGCTCATGATCGCGCGGCGGCTGCTCGAGAAGGGCGTGCGGTTCGTGCAGGTCTGGACGGGCCGCGAGCAGCCGTGGGACAACCACGGCACCATCGAGACGAGCATCTCGAAGCTCGCGAAGGAGAGCGACCAGGCGATCGCCGCGCTGATCCGCGACCTCAAGCAGCGCGGGATGCTGGACGACACGCTCGTCATCTGGGGCGGCGAGTTCGGCCGGACGCCGACCGCTCAGGGCGCCAATCCGAAGGACTGGGGCCGCGACCACCAGGCGAGCGGCTTCACGATGTGGCTGGCCGGCGGCGGCGTGCGGCCGGGGCACGTCCACGGCGCGACCGACGAGTTCGGGTTCAAGGCGGTGAAGGACGTGGTCCACGTCCACGACCTGCACGCGACGATCCTGCGCCTGATGGGCTTCGACCACGAGAAGTTCACCTACCGCTACGCGGGCCGCGACTTCCGCCTGACCGACGTGCACGGGAAGGTGGTTCCGGAACTGCTCGCGTAAGGGTTGACGAAATCGCGGCGCACTTTCGTCAACACCTCAACCCCTTGGCCCATAATGGGTTCCCCGCCCCTCTGGACCGCTGCTAATCCGCGCTAGCACGCGAAATTCACCCCGTTGCGTACGAAATCCCGACAGGTCGACGATCCCTCCATCAATCCAAATAGAACGCTCTTGGAGGGGTTTATGAGCCGTTTGCTGGGTGGGGTTTCGATTTCCATCGCGCTACTTCTCTCCTTCGGCCGGCCGGTCCCGGCCGCGGCGGCCCAGGCGGCCGTCTTCCCGTTCTCCGTCACGTTCGCGACGCCGCCCGTACCCGTCGACACGTGGTACGCGCCGTGGTCGTTGAACATGACCCCGCAGAACTCCATCATCTGGACGGTCGAGACCGCCGGGGGAGCCGCCGACAACAGCGGCAACACGGGATACTGGCGGGCCGTCCGGAACGCCGAGGGCTCCTCGGTGCAGGTCCTCCGTTATCCCGTCCCTGCGGCCACGGACCTGTACCTCGGCGTCTGGATCCGCTGCCCGAACTACAACCCGGCACCCGGTTCGCAGTTCTGGATCGAAGCGGGCGCGCTGGCGGGCATCCCCGCCCTTCCCGTCACCGTCGGCGGCGTGACGGTCAACACGATCGGCCAGCACTTCGACGAGCCCAACACGGGCGGCGCCTGGACCACTTTCAAGAAGTTCACCGAGACGCCGTCGTCCGGCCCCACCCATGACAACGGAAACGTCTGGACGTGGTACTACACCGCGGTGCCGATCAACACGGGGACGACGACCGTCATGAACATCGGCTTCAAGGTGGGATCGCTCTACGATACGACCACCTACGCCGCGCCCGCGCCGGGCCTGGACGTGGGCTACGACGGCCTGACCGTCTCGAACACCCCGCTCACGACGCCGCCCACGACCATCAATCCCCCGCCGGTCGGAGGCTCGGGCGGGGGCGGGACCGGCGGCGGCGGTGGCAGTGGCGGCGGTATCGTCGGGGGACCGCGCGGCGGACCCGTCCACGAGTCGCAGAACCTCGCCCACCGCTGCGGCTGCAGCACGACGGGCGACGCCTCGGGCGGATGGGCCCTCGCCCTCCTTCTCGCCTCCGCCGCGCTGGCGTGCATGCGGCGGCGCTGACCGGTCAGGTTACTTGATCGGAGAGTAGTCGGTCGGCGTGATGAACCGGGAATCGACCTTCGCCGCGAGCGGAACGCCGTCCGCCTCGCTCTCCTTCTTCACCTTCTGCCAGTCGGGGTCGGCCTTGAAGGCGTCCCAGGATGCCTTCTGGGCCTCTTTGCTCGGATAGGCCAGGATGTAGATCAGAGTGTTCTCGGCGTTCTCCCCGGAGGCCGCCTGCCAGTACCCGACGATCTCCATCCCGTGCTTCACGAACAGCTTGTTCGTGTGATCGCGGAACCGCGAGTGAAGCGCCGCCATCTTGCCCGGGCTCGCAATGTACGTCCGCATCTCGAAGAAGCGGGTCTTCCCCTCCTGCTTCTTGTCCTGCGCGAACGCGACGACGCCGGCGAGGACGGCCGGAACGACGGCCAGGATCGCGATCAGCTGCCACCGCATGGTCATCTCCTTGTGAATGGGACGTCTCTTTAACGCCGCAAGACTTCATCCCGCGTGCACCCTACTATATAAAGAGCCCTTTCCGGAGGCGAGCATGTCGCGGTGGATCTTCGGCGCGATCCTTCTCCTGGCTTCCCCCCAGGAGCCGCTCCAGCCCGTGGAGGGTCTCGGCCTCCGCGTCGCCCCCGGCTTCAAGGTCACCCTCTACTCCGGCCCTGAGATCGCCAACGACATCTACGCGATGACGCTCGATTCGAAGGGCCGCGTCGTCGTCACGAGCCAGGGCTGGATCAAGATCCTCCACGACGACGACGGTGACGGCAAGGCCGACCGCGCGACGCTCTTCGCCAAGACCGCGACCGGCGGGATGGGGATGTGCTTCGACGGGAACGACCTCCTCTTCTCGGGGGACAACGGCCTCTGGCGGTTCCGCGACGCCGACGGCGACGGCGTGGCCGACGGCCCGCCCGAGAAGCTCGCGACGTTCACCTCGGGCGAGCACGGCCACCATGCGATCCGCAAGGGCCCCGACGGGTGGTGGTACATGATCGGCGGGAACGACGCGAAGATCACGAAGGACCACGTGACGCTCCCGAATTCCCCGGTGAAGGAGCCCGTGACGGGGGCGATCCTCCGCTACACGCCGGACTTCTCGAAGTCGGAGGTCGTCGCCCACGGCTTCCGGAACCCTTATGACTTCGATTTCAACGAGGCGGGCGACCTCTTCACGTACGACAGCGACTGCGAGCGCGACCACCATCTGCCGTGGTACACGCCCACGCGGATCTACCACGTGGGGATCGGGATGAACCACGGCTGGCGGCTCAAGGGGTACCTGCGGAGCTTCGCGACGCGCGATTATTCCATCGACACGGTCGACATGCTCTGGCCCATCGGGCGCGGGTCGCCCACCGGCGTGACCGTCTACCGTCACACGCAGTTCCCCGAGCGGTACCGCGGAGGCGTCTTCGCGCTCGACTGGACGTTCGGGAAGGTCTACTTCCTCCCGCTCACGCCCGACGGCGCGGGCTACACGACCAAGGCCGAGGTCTTCCTCGAGCCCACCGGCTCCGAGGGCTTCGCGCCCACAGACATCTGCGTCGCGCCCGACGGCTCGCTCTACATCTCCATCGGGGGCCGCCGCACGCGCGGCGCGATCTACAAGGTCGAGGCGATCGGCGCAAAGAAGATCGATGAGCCCGCGGGCGACCTCGAGAAGGTGCTCCGCGCCCCGCAACCCCTCGACGCCTGGTCGCGCGCCCGCTGGGAGCCGCTCGCGAAGAAGCTGGGAGAAGACGCCTTTGGGGGGGCCTATCGGAACAAAAGCCTTTCGCTCCCGGAGCGCGTCCGGTCGATCGAAGTGCTGACCGAACTCTTCAAGGGGCCGCATCCCCTTCTCACATCGAACACTTTCAGCGTGAATCACCCCGACCCGGCCGTCCGCGCCCGGATCGCCTGGTCGATGGGGCGGGACTATTCCTACAGCTATTTCGCCGCCCTCCAGTCCTTCGCCCGCGATGGCGACGCTCGCGTGCGACGAGCGGCCCTCGAAAGCCTCGCGGATCATCCGAAGGACCTTGACCAGGGAGATATCTCCGGAGTCCTCCTGGCTAACTTCGACCATACCGGCCGGCGCGTCCGGCAGGCGGCCGCGCGGCTCGCCTCGCTTCTCCCGGGGCCCCTCTGGAGCGACGTCGACAAGGCCTGCGACAAGGGAAGCCCGCAGGTCCGGATCACGGCGGGGCTGGCCGCCTCCTGGCGAAAGGAACTCTCCGGCGAGAAGATCGCCCCGATCCTGGAATCTTCAAAGGATGCGGGCGAGCGGCTCCAAGCGGTGCGGCTCCTCGCGCTCTCGCTCGGCGACACGAACATCGATAAGCCGGCCGTCGAGGTCCACTCGAACTACGCGCCGACCCTTGCCCCTTCGACCGAGTTGCGCGAGAAGATCCTCAAGGCGGTCCGGCCGGTCTTCCCCTCCGGCGAGCCGCACCTCGACCTCGAGGCGTCGCGGCTCCTCGCGATGCTCGAGGACGACGACCCGGAGACGGTGAAGAAGATCGCCGCGTTCCTCACGGAGAAGAGCAGCCCGACCGACGACCTGCATTACCTCATCGTCCTCTCGCGGCTCAAAGGGGCCTGGCCCGACGGGCTCGCGGCAAAGATCGCCGGCGCGATGCTCTCGCTCGGCCGGAAGCTCGAAGGTCACGAGCAGCGGACGAAACTCCAGTGGGGCCCGCGGCTAGCGGAACTCACCGACCTCTTCGTGAAGCGCGAGCCGCGCGTGGCCACGGAACTCCTCGGGCATCCCGGCTTCGTCGCCGCCGGACACGTCGCGATCGCCTCGGCGCTCGACGCCGACTCCCGGAAGCAGGCGGCCGCGCTCTTCCTCGCGGCAACCCAGAAGGACGCCTCGTTCCCCTGGTCGGAGCCGCTCATCGAACTCGTGATGCAGCTCTCCCCGCAGGAGAGCCTCCCGGCGCTCCGCGCACAGTGGTCGAACTTCGGGCTGCGCGACTCGATCATTCTGCGCCTGGGCAAACAGCCGTCGCCGGAAGATCGCGAGAAGTTCCTGGCCGCCGCCGAGTCGCCGAACCCCCAGATCGCCCGGATGTCGCTCGAGGCCCTGGCGCACCTGGGCCCCGATCCTTCGCCCCGCAACACGCTCCCCCTCCTGCGGCTGCTTCGCCGCCTCATCCTCGATCCGAAGCAACAGGCGTTGCGGATGCAGGTTGCGTCCCTGGTCACAAAGACCGGGATCAAGGAGGAGAGCAACGAGGCGCAGGCGATCAAGCGTGCGTACCAGCCCGTCTTCGACGAGTTCCTGGCGAAGAACCCCGGCCTCAAGACCGAGCTCGAGGGCGGCGGGGAGGACCCGGCGACGCTGATCAAGTCCGTCCCTTGGGAAAAAGGCGACGCGGCGCGGGGCGAGGCGGTCTTCCGGGCGCGAGGGTGCCAGACGTGCCACGCCGTGCAGGGCGCGCTCGGCCCGAACCTGGCGGGCGCGGCCAGCCGCTTCTCGCGCGAGGATCTCTTCGAGGCGATCGTCAACCCAAGCAAGGACGTGGCCCCGCTCTACCGCACGACCGCGTTTCAGCTGAAGGACGGGCAGGTCCACACGGGAATCATCGCGTTCGAGTCGGCCGACGGGTACATCGTCCTGACAGGCGCGACGACCACCGTGCGGATCAGCACGCCCGACATCGCCGCGATGAAGCCGAGCGCCTCGTCCCTCATGCCGGAGGGCCTCCTGAAGGAGCTGGCGCCCCTCGACCTGGCCGACCTGTACAGCCACCTCCGCTCGCTTGGGAAGTAGGATCGTTTGCCGCCCGGCGGACGTTAAATCATTGAAACCCGCGCAGGGAATCGTGGTAGACTGGGACCCACCCGGAGTTTAACGAGAGGAGTCATCCATGACCGCACTTCTTCTTTGCACGATGATGGCGCTGCAGGACGACGCCGCGGCCACCACGGCGCTCGAGACGTTCAACAAGGCGTGGACCAAGGAGAAGACCGGCGACGGGCGGGCCACGGCGGTGACCGAGCTCGCCAAGACCCTGCACGAGAAGGTGTGCGTGAAGCTCTCGTCGCTCCTCACCTCCGAGGACAAGCAGGTGCGTCTCGCCGCGGCCCCCGGGCTGGGCACGTTCAACACCACGCCGGAGCTCAAAAAGTCCGCCTCCAAGGCCCTCTGCACCGGGCTCACGGCGGGCGCCAACTCGAACGATCCCGAAACCAAGATCGCGATCCTCACGGCGCTCGGCGCCCTGAACGAGGAAACCTCCGCCGCCAAGGTGAAGGACCACTTCGACGACAAAGACAACAAGATCGCCTCGGCCGCTGTCGCCGCCGCGGGGAACATCAAGAGCAAGACGCTGGTCGAGCCGCTGATCGAGATTCTCAAGGAGTGCGAGCAGGAGATCAAGAAGGCCACGACCCTCCCGCAGGGGGTGGCGGGCAAGGCGGGAAAGATGCCCGCGCCTGCGAAAAAGGCGCCGGCCGCTCCCTCCCCGGCGAACGATCCGGAGAAGGTGAAGAAGGACCGCGCGAATGCCCTACTGGGCCCCTCCCAGACGGCGCTCTGCATCCTCACGAACCAGGGATCGCTCAAGACGAGCGAGGAGTTCGAGAAGTGGTGGGCCAAGAACCGGAGCAACTTCCCGCCGAAGTAAGGAAACAGAACGGCCGGGCGCGTTCATGACCCATAAATGGGTAATTTCCATCGACTTCGTACTTTCCCCGGGCGTATCATCCACGTAAGGTGAGCAAGAGGGAACCGACATGCTGACTGCCATCCTGCTGCTGGCCCTTGCGGGCGGGAACGACAAGGACGCCGAGGACGCGCTCGAGCGGTTCAAGACGGCGTACAAGAACACCTCGGCGGCCGGCCGCGCCTCCGCGGTGACCGAACTTTCCAAGACCCCGCACGAGAAGACCCTGACGAAAATCGAGGGCATCCTGGCGAGCGAGGAGATGCCGGTCCGCATCGCCGCGGCGAAGGGGCTGGGCAACTTCACCGACTACAAGAAGAAGGTGACCCCGGTCCTCATCGGCGCGCTCGGCGGCACGGGCAAGGATACGATGGACCTGGCGATCGCCATCCTCGACGCGCTCGGCAAGCTGGGCGACGAGTCGGCCCTCGCCACCCTCCAGCAGCACTTCGAGGACAAGGAGGCGAAGATCGCCTCGGCCGCGCTCGCCGCGGCGGGCGACCTGAAGAGCTCGAAGGCGATCGACCCGATCGTCGAGCTCATGAAGAAGTACGAGAAGATCACCGGCGCCGACAAGAACGACAAGAAGGGCAAGGGCAGCAAGGACACCGGCGGCGTGGTGAGCATCCCGGGCGGAGGCGAAGATCCCCAGAAGAAGCTGGCGAAGGACGTCCTCCCTGCCTGCATCAAGGCGCTCACCGCGATCACCAAGGAGAAGTGGACCACCTCCAACGAGTGGGTCATCTGGTGGGGACGCCACAAGAACGACCCCGCCAAGTAACCAACCGACCTTGACTCAAAGAAGATGCGGGCCCCCGCGGGCCCGCATTTTTCTTTCCCGGAGACCCGCGCCATGATGCGACTCGCCCTCGGCGCCCTCCTCCTCGCGGCCGCCCCGCCCCAAGACGCCGCCAAACCCGCGCGGCCGAACATCGTCATCCTGCTGGCCGACGACATGGGTTTCTCCGACCTCGGATGCTACGGCTCGGAGATCGCGACGCCGAACCTCGACCGGCTCGCCGCGGGCGGCCTGCGCTTCACCCAGTTCTACAACACGGCGCGCTGCTGCCCCACCCGCGCGTCGCTCCTCACCGGCCTCTACCCGCACCAGGCGGGCGTGGGCCACATGGTCGAAGGCCTCCCCCACCCCGCCTACCAGGGCTTCCTCAACGACCGCTGCGTGACGATCGCCGAGGCCCTCCACGGCGCGGGGTACCGCACGATGATGTCGGGCAAGTGGCACGTCGGCGAGAAGCGCCCGCACTGGCCCGTCGACCGCGGCTTCGACCGCTACTTCGGCCTGATCAGCGGGGCCAGCAACTACTTCAAGCTCGACAAGGGCCGGGCGATGGCGATGGACGGCGAGCCGTGGAACCCGCCCGCGGGCGAGGCGTTCTACATGACCGACGGCATCGGCGACCACGCGGTGAAGTTCATCGACGAGGCGAAAGGGAAGCCGTATTTTCTCTACGTCGCCTTCACCTCGCCCCACTGGCCTCTCCACGCGCCCCCCGGGGAGATCGCGAAGTACCGCGGGAAGTACAAGGGCGGCTGGGACGCGCTCCGCGAACGCCGACACAAGAGGCAGATCGAGCTCGGCATCGTCGACGCGAAATGGCCGCTCACGCCCCGCGACGAGAAGGCGCCCGCGTGGACGGACGTGAAGGACGCCGACGAGCGCGACCTCCGGATGGCGGTCTACGCGGCGCAGGTCGACCGCATGGACCAGAACGTCGGGAAGATCCTGGCGAAGCTCGACGAAAACACGCTCGTGCTCTTCCTCGCCGACAACGGCGGCTGCGCCGAGGAGATCCATCGGGGCCAGAAGGGCGCCGAGATCGGCACGGCCGAGTCCTTCGAGAGCTACGGCCTGCCGTGGGCCAACGCCTCGAACACCCCCTTCCGCCTCTACAAGCACTGGGTCCACGAGGGCGGCATCTCGACCCCGCTCATCGCCTCGTGGCCCGCCGTGATCCAGAAGGGCGGCGCGATCACGTCGCAGCCGGGCCACCTGGTCGACCTCATGGCGACGTGCGTCGACGTCTCGGGCGCCGAGTATCCGAAGACGTTCCAGGGCCGTGAGATCCAGCCGATGGAGGGAAAGAGCCTCGCCCCGATCTTCCGCACGGGGACCCGCGAGGGCCACGAGCGCATCTTCTGGGAGCACGAGGGCAACAAGGCGGTGCGCCAGGGAACGTGGAAGCTCGTCGCGCGCCACAAAGGCACGTGGGAGCTGTTCAATCTCGAGGCCGACCGCACCGAGATGAACGACCTGGCCTCAAAGGAGACGGAGCGGGCGAAGGAGATGGCGGCGGCCTGGCAGGCCTGGGCCGACCGAGTGGGGGTCATCCCGTGGAAATAGTCCGCCGGCTGGCGTCGCTCCTCCTGCTCGTCCTCGCCGCGTGCGGAACCGTCCCCTCGCAGGGTCCGCCGAAGCGATGGAACGTGCTCTTCATCGCCTCGGACGACCTGAACACCTGCGTCGGCTGCTACGGCCACCCGCTCGTCAGGACGCCGAACATCGACCGGCTCGCGGCGCGCGGCGTGCGATTCGATCGCGCCTACTGCCAGTACCCGCTGTGCAACCCGAGCCGCTCGTCGTTCATGACCGGCCGGCGGCCCGACACGACGGGGATCCAGGAGAACACGACCCACTTCCGGAAGAACCTGCCCGACGTCGTCACGATGCCGCAGCACTTCAGGGCCCAGGGCTACTCGCCGGTGCGCACCGGCAAGATCTTCCACTACGGTGTCCCGGTCGGCATCGGGACGAACGGCATGGACGACCCCGTCTCGTGGGACCGCGTCATCAACCCTCGCGGGATCGAGAAGGACGAGGAGGAGGCGAAGCTCATCAACCACGTACCGTCGATCAAGAACATCGGCGGTTCGCTGACCTGGTACGTCTCGGCCGGGTCCGACGAGGAGCAGACCGACGGAAAGATCGCGACCGAGACGATCAAGCTGCTCGAGGAGAGCCAGGGGAAGCCCTTCTTCATCGCGACCGGGTTCTTCCGGCCCCACGTGCCCTGCGTGGCCCCGCAGAAGTGGTTCGACCTCTACCCCCTGGAGAAGATGGAACTGCCGAAGGAGCCGGACCACCTGGACCGCATCCCCGCCGTCGCGCTCAGCGTGAAGCCGTCCCACTACGGAATCCCGCTCGCGGATCAGAAGACGATGCTCCGCGCGTACTACGCGAGCACCAGCTACATGGACTCGCAGCTGGGACGGGTGATGGACGCGCTCGACCGCCTCAAGCTCTGGGACTCGACGATTGTCGTCTTCTTCGGCGATCACGGCTGGTTGCTCGGCGAGCACGGCCACTGGCAGAAGATGAGCCTCTTCGAGGAATCGGCACGCGTGCCGCTCATCATCGCCTCGCCCGGACTCAAAGGGGCGGGCCAGGTCTGCGGGCGGACGGTCGAGCTCATCGATCTCTACCCGACGATCTCCGACCTCGCCGGCGTCGCGCCCCCCGCGGGTCTTGAGGGCGCGAGCCTGCGGCCGCTCCTCGACGACCCGAAGGCCCCGTGGGCGAGGGCCGCGTACACGCAGGTGGTCCACGCGAAGGTCCAGGGCCGGAGCATCCGCACCGAGCGCTGGCGCTACTCGGAGTGGGACGACGGGAAGGCGGGCGCGGAGCTCTACGACCACGACGCCGACCCGCACGAGTACGTCAACCTCGCGGGCGATCCGAGGCAGGCGGAGACCGTCGCGGAGATGAAGCGCCTCTTGGCGAAGGTCCGGCGGTAGGTACAATAATCCGCCGATGGCCAAGTCGAGCGAACCGTCCTCCTTCTGGCCGGTCGTGATCCCCGCCGGGGCGATCCTCCTGGTCTTCGTGGGCTGGCTCGCTTACGCTTCGATCCGCGCGCAGATGCTCCCGCCCCCGCCGCCCCCGCCCGGCATGGTGTGGATCCCCGGCGGCGCGTTCCTCATGGGGACGGACGATCCCCGGTTTCCCGAGGCGCATCCGGTTCACCGCGTGGTCGTCGGCGGATTCTGGATGGACGAGACGGAGGTGACGAACGCGCAGTTCGAGCCGTTCGTCCGGGCCACGGGGTACGTGACCGTGGCGGAGCGCCAGCCCGACCCGTCCGAGTTCCCGGGACTCGACCCCGAAAAGGTCCGGAACCTGAAACCGTTCTCGCTCGTCTTTGCGCCCCCGGTGGCCGCCGATGTCCCGCTCGACGATTCCCGGCGCTGGTGGTCCGATGTCCAGGGCGCCAACTGGCGTCATCCCGAGGGGCCCGCCTCCGGCATCGAGAACCGGATGAACCATCCCGTCGTCCATGTCGCCTGGCTGGACGCCGAGGCGTACGCGAAATGGGCCGGCAAGCGGCTGCCGACCGAGGCGGAATGGGAGTTCGCGGCGCGCGGGTGCCTTGAAGGCAAACCCTACCCCTGGGGCGACGAGCTCGCGCCCGGCGGGAAGTACATGGCCAACACGTGGCAGGGGAAGTTCCCCGGGAACAACACGATGGAGGACGGCTGGCGGACCACCTCGCCCGTCCGGTCCTACCCTCCGAACGCGTTCGGACTCTACGACGTGGCCGGCAACGCGTGGGAGTGGTGCTCCGACTGGTACCGCCCGGACTACTTTTCGCACAGTCCCGGGGAGAATCCCAAGGGACCGGAGGACAGCCTCGATCCCATGGAGCCCGCCGCAAAGAAGAAGGTCCAGAAGGGCGGCTCGTTCCTCTGCACCGACCAGTACTGCGCCCGGTATGTCGTGGGGTCGCGCCACAGCGGGGAGATCCACTCCGCCGCCAACCACGTGGGCTTCCGCTGCGTCCAGGACGCCCCCCCGCCCGCCCGGTAGGCTTCTACTTCTTCGTCACGGCGGCGCGTACGTTCGCGGCCGTGTCGATGACGACCGTCTCGCCGTCGAGGTAGAAGTCGAGTCCATAAGGACGCGTGAGGATCCTGAGGAGCGAGGCGGTCTTCAGGGAGGGGCCGGAGAATCTCAGGACGTGGTCGTGTTTCGCTTTGAGCGAATGCTTCAGCCCGCCCCGCTTCAGGATCTCCTCCAGCGAATCCCTCTTCTCCGCGGCCAGCGGCCGGCCTAGGAGTCTTTTCTGCGCCCCGTCGAGAGGCTGGAGGTCCGCGCCGGACGGCTCGTCCACGAGCCAGGAGGCCAGCTTCCCGGCGACGAGACGACACCGCGCCGCGGCGGAACCCTCGAGCGCAGACGCCGCCTCCAGGAGCGGTCCGAGCGCTTCATCCTCGAGCGCAAGCAATTCCCCTTCCGCCTTCGACTGCCGGCCGGAATCGTTCGACGCCAGGTCCCCGACCAGGAGTTCGATGCGCCGGGCCTTCTCGGGATCGGTCCAAAAAGGGCCCCGCGGGGCCCGGACCAGCCGGCCGGGCGTCGTGGCCACAACCGCGTCACCGGCCACTGCGTAGGTCATTCGGCGGGGCTGGAGCATCAGGCGCAAAGCGCCATCCAAGGTGATGTCGGAGACCTTGAACGAGATCTTCTCGTCGTCCGGGTCCGTGATCGCCTCGGTGTCGATGACGATGCTCACCTCGGAGATCTCCGAGATGTATCCCAGGATCGCCGTGAGCGAGGCGTTTTGCATGTCGATCGTGACGCGGACGGCGACCAGCCGGTCCTCCACCGCGGTTCGCGGGGCCGCGGGCGGGCGGGCGTAGAGCGAGCGCAGGAGGTCGGCCACCCGGGCGCGCGCCTCCGGGCTCCGCGCCTCCAGGGCCGCCCAGAGGGATCGCTCGGCGGCGAAGCCCAGGCGGCGGAGGGCCGCGGTGGCGCGGTCGCGTACGTCCGGAGAATCGCTCGCCAGGGCCTCGATCTCCTTTGACGGAACGCTCTCCGGGCCCGGAATCCGGATGGGCGCGCGCGCGGCCGGCGGAGCGGGGTCCTTGTCGGAAAGCAGGATGACGGCCTCCGGCAGGACGTGGATCTTGAGTCCCGCGGGGGTGCAGATCCGCCGGAGCGTCTCCCCCACGGACAGCCCCTTGGCCTCGAGGGTCACGGTCGCGTCGGGGTCGATCCTCTGCTTCATCCCCGCGTCGGCCAGGATCGAGATCCCCGAGGCGCCCCGGACGAACGCGAGGGCGTCCTCCATCCGCACCTCCTTGAGGGAAAGATCGAGCTTCATCGTCTCCAGCTTTTTCATCACCGCGCGCATCGGCGGAGTGACGCCCCGGCAGTCGTCGACCAGGTTCGGATCGGCCCCGGCCTTCTCGAGCTTGTCCCCCGCCGGTCCCCCGTAGGCCTTGAGGGCGAGCGCGGCGATTTCGCGCCGTAGGGCCGAGGAGCTTTTGAATTCGGATACGAGGCGGTCGAGATCGTCCGTCGCCTGCGGGGAGACGGCGGGCCCGACGTCCGCCACCCGGGGGGCCCGGAAGAGGATCCACGCGAGGGCAGCCAGGAGGACGGCGGCCGCGGAAAGGCCGGCGGCCGGGAGCGTGACCCTGGGTCTCGAACGCGGCGAAGGCAGCCGTTCGAGCAGCGCGGGCGGAGCGACGGCCTGCACGGAGGGCTCCGCAGCCCGCTCGAGGAGGCGGTGCTCGCTCCGCAGTCGCCGGACGGTCTCCGCGCACGACCCGCAGCCGTCCACGTGGAGGCGCATCGCGGCCTCTTCGCCGCCGTCAAGCAGACCGCCGGCGTACATCGTGAGTTCGTCGAGAGGTCTCATCGTTCCTCCGCGAGCCGGGCGCGGATGAAAGCCACGCCGCGGCAGATCCTGATCCTGGCGGCCAGGGGGGTGAGATCGAGCGAGTAGGCCACCTCCCGGCCGTTGAAGCCCTCCTGGAAATGGAGGAGGACGGCCAGGCGCGTTTCGTGGGGAAGCTCCTCCATGATCCTGCGGGCGCGTTGAACGTCCTCCTCCCGGATCACCGCGTCCGGGGCGGGAGGCTGGGGGGCCGGCCAATCGTCGGGCGCGAGCTCCGCGACCACGACCCGGCCCGGGCGGCGGAGATCGTCGCGGATGAGATTGACCAGGATCCTGAAGATCCAGGCGCTGAACTTGTGGCGGCCGTCGTACTGCTCCAGCCGGGAGAACGCGCGGAGGAAGGCCTCCTGCGTGGCGTCGCGCGCGCCCTCGGAATCGCGCAGGAGTCGGGCGGCGAGCGCGTGGACGCCGGGATAGAGCCGGCGGACGAGGTCGCCCTCCGCCGTGCGCTCGCCCCGCCGGGTGCGCTCGACCAGCGCCTCGTCGGACTCCGGCGGCGTGAGCTCCACCTGCTGCATCATTCCCTCCTACGAGAGGAGACGCAAAGTGTTTCGCCCTGCCTGCCGCGATCCCCGCTTTTCAATGATCATCCGCCCTTCTCCCCCGTCTCATGGCCAGGAGGTGGACGATGGCGAGACGAAGAATCGCGCTCGCGGCGATCGGACTCCTCGCGACATTCGGGTGCAGCAGGCCGACTCCGCCTCCTAAGGTCGACCCGGCGCCGGTGGCGAAGGCGCCAGCCTTGCTCCTCGAGATCGAGCGCCCGCGCGACGAATTCTCCCAAAGGGTCATTCCGCAGGACGACGCCCCGGCCTCGACGGCGGAGGAGCCCGAGGTCTTCGTGCCCATCTCCAGGGAGAGCGACGGCTGAGAGAGCGCCGACGGAGAAGACTCTCATCGGTCGATGAACGAGTCGAAGCGCCCTCTTGACCGCCGGGAGCCGGGGAGACCCGCCGGCGCCTACGACCCGATTCGTCAGGGTCCCTAGTCCTCGGGCACCGACCGGGCCGCCTCGGCGATCTGCTCGTCGGTCGGCGAGAACTCCAGGAAACGGGCGACGGAGGCGAGCGACCGCGCCACCTCCTGCTTCGCGCTCTCCTGTTCGGCGCCCACGGAGACGAAGAACTTACCCTCGTCCATCAGTTCCTTCGCGCGCCGCCGGTCGGCCACCGACTGGCGCCAGAGCGCGGCCGCCTCCTTCTTGTGACCGGCGAGGGCGGCCTCCCGGGCGAGGCGCGTCCGGGTCGTGCTCAGGTACAGGACCGCCTCGCTGAAGTCCGGGTTTAGAGCGATCGCCTGTTCGAACCGCTCGCGGGCCCGCGCGTAGTCCCGCAGCTTGAACGCATCGATACCCGCGTTGTAGTCGCGGGCGCCTTTCACGCCGGCGTCGCAGGACACCAGCGCGGCGAGCAACAGGATGGCGCGGAGGGCCGGTCTCGTGGGCATCACGAGACGACTATAGCACGCCTTGAGGGCGTTCGACTCAATGCCCGGGCGCGGAACGGATCTCCTTCTCCAGTCCCTCGAGATCCTCCGCGGCCGCCTTTCCCAGGCGGTCCGCGACGGCGGCGAGGCCCGGGTGCGCCCCAAACGTCTTCAGCGTGTCGGCGAGATCCGGCCGCATCTGCGCCCCCGTGCGCTGGAGGTCCTTCACGATCCACAGCGCCGCCTCGCGGCCCGCGAGCGGTCCCGCCTCGCCCGCGTACTTCTTCAGTACGTCGAAGCTGAACGCGTCGCCCCGGTGGGTCTTGATCGCCTCCCCCGAGTGGTACGACTTCGCCCTCGCGAACTTCCCGGCCTCGTACTCGAAGTGCTGCGCGCTGCCCTGCAGGCTCCGGACCGTGAAAAAGAGCTCGCCCAGGGACGCCGGGAATATCGTCTTCACCTCCGACGTGCCGAGCCGCGTCATCAGCCGCCCGGCCTCCTTCACCACATCCTCTGCCTCCTTCGTGAGGATGATGTCCGCGCCGCGGGCGTCCGGGTTCCTCCGCTCCTTGATCCACGTCGATTCCTTCGCCACCAGCTTCTCGACCCGGGCGAGCAGGTCAGCGCATTCCTTTGCCAGTGCGTCCACCTCCAGCAACTTCGACCCGAGCTGCCGCGCGAGGTCGTCGCCCCACGCCAGGAACTCGAACGTCGAGGTCCGCCTCGGAATCCCTTTGAGCGAGTCCGCCAGCTCCGGCCGCTGGCTCCCGTGAAGAGTGACGGTCACGACGTACCGGCCGGCCCCCGCCCACTCGGGGGAGATCGAAAAGCGCTTCCCGCGAACCTCGACGTTTCCGCCGCCCGCCCTCTGGCTTCCCGGGACAAGGCGGTCGTTCGCGCCCTGCTCGCACACGCGGTCGACGGAGACGACGAGCAGCGTCCCGTCGGGAAACGGCGCGGTGCCCTCGAGCTTCAGGAACGGCTTCGCAATCCGTGGCGGCGGGAGCGTGCACGCCATCGTCATTTCTCCGTCCCTGGCCGGCATCGAGGGTGCCACGGCGACGGAGGACGCTTCGCGGCGCTCCTCCTTCTTCGGCGGCGGCTCGTCGGGCCTCGACGGGCGGTCGACCCGGGCGGGCCCGGGGGTGGTCGCAGCCTCGTCCAGACGCGCGGGGGGGACGGGTTTCGCGGGCGCCTGCGTCTCGAACGCGGAGTACAGAAGGGCGGCGACAACGATCAAGGCAGCAGCCATGGCGATCCTCCTTCCCAAGCGGACATTGAACGGAGCGCGACCCTCGACGCGCCCCAGGAACTCCCGGCGCGCGCGCGCGGGATCCGGCGGCGGATCGGCCGCCGAGCGGATCAGGCGCTCCAGGTTGCGCTCGAAGACGTCATTCCCGTCGGTCATCATCGGCTCCACGATTCAGGCACTCCCGGAACGCCTCCCTCGCGCGCTGGAGGCGGGATTCGACCGCCTTTTCGCCCTCGCCCAGTCGCGCGGCGATCTCGCGCACGGCGAGCCCCTCGCAGTAGCGGAGGACGAGGACGCGCGAGTAGGATTCGCCGACCTCCTCGAGCGCGCGGCGAACGCGGCCGCGCATCTCCTCCGACTCGAGGAGCTCGTCGGGGACGAGGACCCGGTCGATGGACGACGCGGCCTCGTGGATCTCCCGCTGAGCGCGCCCGGCCTGGCCGAGCGACCGCCGGCGAAGAAGCACGCGGTTCTTCGCGATCGCGAGGATCCACGTGAGGGCCTCCGAGTCGCCGCGAAAGCGGTCGCGCCCGCGCCAGGCCTCGAGCAGCGTTTCCTGGACGAGGTCCTCGACATCCGCACGGCCCGCGCCCGAGGCCGACGAGACGAACCGCCAGACGAGGGGGTAGAACCCGGAGAAGAACGTCGCGGCGTCGGCGGGGAGGTTCAAGGTCAGGGTTCCGGGCACATCCGTTGGTTACGCGACCCTCGCCGATCCTTCGCGAAATCGGCGCCATCTCAAGAATACGGCACGGGGCCGCGGTTCACCTCCAATTATGTCGAACCGGATGGACGTCCTTGTAGCCCTCCTCACTCGCGGCGGGCTTGACGGCCGTCTTGGGGCTTGGTATGAGTCTTGCTTCCCCCTTAGGGGCAAGGAGGGAATCGTGACCGGGGTTCCGATCGACAAGCCGAGGCGGAAGATCCTTATCATCGAGGACGATCCGGACATGACGCGGCTCCTCGTGGCCGTCCTCCGCCCCCTCGACGCGGAACTGGTCACGGCGCCGGACGGGTTGGCGGGCGTGGCGCTCGCCACCTCGGAGAAGCCCCACCTCATCATCATGGACATCAACCTGCCGAGGATGAACGGGCTCGACGCCATCCGTACGCTGCGGAGCTTCGAGGACCTGGCGAACGTCCCGGTGATCGTGCTCACCGCCTTCGCGAACCCGGAGAACATCCGGGAGGCGGTGGAGGTGGGCGCGGACGACTTCCTCGTCAAGGCGAACGTGGTGGCCGGCGAGGGCCTGGAGCGGATCCGGCAGGCCCTCGAGTCGCGGCCCACGAGGAGGCGCCCGCTGCTCCGGTCCGCGAGCCCCTTCGGCCGCCCCCCCTCCGCGCCGTAGTCGTTTTCCCGGCGCCAGGAATTCCTATAATGATCCCCGCATGGGCCTCTTCTCCAGGGAGCCGAAGAACCGTCCCGCGGAGGAGCCGTCGCCACTCCGCCGCGCGGACCTCGAGGCGCTCCTCGAGGACCTCGAAGCCGGGGCGAAATACCAGCAGGCCCTCCTCCCCCAGGCGCCGCCGCGCGTGCCCGACTACGACTTCGCGTTCTACTTTCGCCCCGCGCGGACCGTAAGCGGCGACTTCTTCGACATCCGCTCGCTCTCCGACGGAAAACTGGGGCTCATCATCGCCGACGCCTCCGGCAAGAGCATCCCCGCGGCGCTCGTCGCGACAATGGCCCATCTCCTCTTCCGCGTGCAGCCCGAGGCGGACGCGGCCCCCGCGCGGGTGCTCTCCAACGTCAACCGCCTCCTCTTCGGGAACATCCGGCGCGGCACGTTCGTGACCGCGGTCTACGCGTGGCTCGACCCGCGGGCCCACGCGCTGACCCTCGCCAACGCGGGGCACCTGCCGGTGGTGGTCTGGCACTCGAGGGCGAAGGTCGCGACCACGCACCGTCCCCCGGGCCCGGTCCTGGGCGTCCTCCCCCCGGCGACGTACGACGGCTCCGTGCAGGAGGAGACGGTGCCGCTCGAGGCCGGGGACCGCTTCCTCTTCATCACGGACGGGGTGAACGAGGCGATGGCGCCCGGCCAGCGCGAGTTCGGGATGGAGCACCTCCGCAAGCACCTGAAGAGCGAGAGCGACGCGCCGAGCGCGATGTTCCTGAAGGGGATCACCGACCGGATCGAACTGCACCGCGGCGGCGGCGACCAGTCCGACGACATCACGATTGTCACCGGCCGCCGGCTGTGAGGGGGCAGGTCACCCGATCTTGATCACCCGGGTGTTGGTCTGGAGGCCGAGCACGCTGTGGAGCGCCACGAGGAGCGCCCGCATCCCGCCCCCCCGCGGGACGAAGCACTCGGACGAGAGGCCCTCCAGGCGGGACCGGACGAGCGGGTAGGCGTCAAGCGACTCCCTGGGCTGGAGGCACGTCGCAATCACGATCGACCGTCCCTCCGCCCGGTGGGACGCGACGGCGGCCAGGACCTCGTCGGGCGGAACCTTCGAGGGGGAGAGGTCGACCACGTAGAGGTCGGCGTTGTAGTGGTTGACCATGAGGATGGCGTCCTGCCCCCACGTGGCGAACCGCGCGTCGATCCGCTCGTTCCGGCCAAGCTCGAGCTTGAGCGTCCCGGCGAAGAGCATGTCCTCCGCGAGGATGAGGACCTTCTTCTTCTTCACCTGCCGGAACGGGTCGGCGTGTCGGCTCCGCTTGACCCAGCGGGCCAGCTCCTCCGAATGGACGGCGTACTCCCCGGTATTCTGCTGCTGGCGGGCCAGGAGCAGCCCGTCCCGGATCGCCCGGAGAAGTTCCTCTTCGGGGGCGTCGGCCACCCGCGCCGCCTCGGCCAGCCGGTACATTCTCGTCGTCGCCATGGGTCAACCATCTATTATGTACTAGATACATAGAATAGACGTCCCCTCCCGCCTCCCGTGACGGGAAAATGGAGACAAAATTGTGGCGGGGCCCGCCGTTTCCGGGCGTAAAATGGGCCGCCATGGAGTTCCTCGAGCGCGGGACTGGACCCGCCCTCCTTCTCGTCCACGGCTTCCCCCTCGACGGCGGGACCTGGGAGGCGCAGGTCGGGCCGCTCTCCGGCCGGTTCCGCGTGATCGTCCCCGATCTCCCGGGCTTCGGGAAGAGCCCGCCCTCCCCCGCGGCGGCCTCCCTGGACGACCAGGCCCGCGCGCTCCTCTCGCTCCTCGACTCCCTCGGCGTCACGACGTTCGCCGCCGCCGGCCACTCGATGGGAGGCTACATCGTCTTCGCTCTCCACCGGATCGCGCCCCAGCGCCTTTCGGGAATCGGGCTCGTCTCGACCCGCGCGAAGGCCGACTCCGACGACGCACGGAAGGGCCGCGAGGAGACCGCGCAGCGCGCGCTCCGCGAAGGTCCCGGGTTCCTCGCGGACTCGATGCCCGCCCGCCTCGCGGCGGACGGCGCCCCGCCGGAACTCCTCGACCGGCTCCGCTCGATCATGCGCCGCGCGACCCCCGAGGGCGTCGCCGCCGCCTCGCGCGCGATGGCCTCGCGGCCCGACGCCACGCCCCAGCTCGGCCGGATCGCCATCCCGACGATCGTGGTGGCGGGTCGGAAGGACAAGATCGTCCCCCCGTCGGAATCGGAGACGATGGCCGCGGCGATCCCCGGCGCGGGCCTGGCCTGGTGCGAGCGGTCGGGCCACATGCCCATGATGGAGGAGCCCGAGGTCGTGACCGGCGCGCTCCTGAAACTCCGCTGAGGCCGCATGGACATCGCCATCGTCGCCGTGCTCGCGTCGTTCGTGGCCTTCCGCCTGATCCGGATGACGACCGGGAAGCAGGCCGCCGCCCCCCTGGATCGAAAGAAATTCCTGGGCTACATGATCGCCCTCGTGCTCCTCTTCAGCTATTGCGGCGCTGCCGTGCTCGTCGGCGCCGGGTGGGGGCGCCCCTCGGCGGACGAGAAGCGGCTCGCCGCGATGGTCGTCAAGGCGAACGCCCTCCTGGATGCCGGCCGCGCGAACGAGTCGGCCGCCGTCGCGTCGGAGGCCGTGGCCCTCGCCCAGCGCGCATTCGGCCCGGCCGATCCGAAGATCCCCGCGTTCCTCGATCTCGAGGCGCGATGCCGGATGGGACAGAAGAAGTACGCGGAGGCGGAGGCCCTCTACCGCCGCGCGCTCGGCCTCCGCGCGCAGGCGCACGGCGAGAACCATCCGGACACGGCCGTGGAGGAGAACAACCTCGGGACGCTCTACGTCGAGATGGGCCGCGACGACCAGGCGGAGGCGTGCTTCAAACGCGCGCTGGCCCGGACGGAGCGCGTGATGGGAAAGATTCCCGCGGTGCTTCCGGTCGTCCTGGACAACCTCGCGAAGCTCTGCGACCGGGCCGGGCGCGTCGAGGAGGCAAAGAGCTTCCGGGAGCGAGCGAAGGGATACCGGCCCGGGCCCTGAGACGGCGCCTACTTCCCGCCCTTCCCCGACTCGCGGGGGATCATGATGACCATCGCCGCGTTGGTCTTCGGGTTCGTCGCGGCGAAGACGCGGAAGGCGGAGCCGCACTGCGGGCACTTCAGGATCTCGCGGTGGAACTCGCCGCGCAGGGGAAGGTCCGCGCCGCAGAAGCAGGCGACCTTTCGGGCCTCCTCCACCGTCACGATCTCCTGGGCGCCGATGTCGCCCTTCGTCATAAGGAGGATGTTTTCCTTCGCCGCGCTCCCACCCGAAGCGGGGGCGGCCGCGGGCGCCGGCTTCGCCACGGCCTTGGCGGCGGGAGCCGGCTTGGCCGGGGCGGCCTTCACGGGCGCCGCGACGGCCTTGGGCGCCGCCACCGGCTTCGGCGCGGGCGCGGCGGGCTTCGCGGCCGGGACCTTCGTCGCCGGCTTGCCCGTCGGGGCGGGTGCGGAGGCGGGCTTTGCCCCGGGCTTCTCGTCCACGGGCATCGCGAGCAACGGCCGGAGGACGAGCGCGCTCACCGCCCCCGTCCGCCCCTGCTTCAGCGTCGCCGTGTACTCCGCATCGCACGCCGTGCAGGTGTAGATCGCGTCGGACGACTTGTAGAGGATCGTGATCTGGGCGCCGCACGTGCACTTGGCCATGTGGATGTCGTCGGCTCGCGCGCCCGGGATTTTCGACTTCGTGGTCCGTCGCGGCGCCATCGACGCCGACTTCACGAGGATCCCCACCCGGCGCACCTTCGTCCGGGGGTCGATGCTGACCATCACCTCCAGCATCTGGCCGCAGTCGGGACAGACCGCGTCGAGCGAGGCCTGGCCCTCGGTCTCGACTTCGATCGTCGCGCCGCAGGGACAGGAGACGGTCTCGGGCTTCGTGCTCATAAGGAGATGATACCGGCGGGGACGGCGGCTGAGAAGGTTTGCGAGACGTCTACGCCAGCAGTTCCTTCACCACTTTGCCGTGGACGTCCGTCAGCCGGAAGTCGCGGCCCGCCCAGCGGTACGTGAATTTCTCGTGGTCGAAGCCCATGAGCTGCAGGATCGTCGCGTGCAGGTCGTGGACGTGCACCTTGTCGTCGCCGATCGCGTGGACGCCGAACTCGTCGGTCGCGCCGTGGACGCGGCCGCCCTTCACGCCGCCGCCCGCCATCCACATCGAGAAGCCGCTCGACTGGTGGTCGCGGCCGGCCACCTTGCCCGGCCGGCCCTCCACCGTCGGCGTCCGGCCGAACTCGCCGCCCCAGACGACCAGCGTGTCGTCCAGCATCCCGCGCGATTTGAGATCCCTGATCAGCGCGGCGGTCGGCTTATCGACATCCT
>JBGPCZ010000015.1:0-54867 GCA_041482015.1 Planctomycetota bacterium
CGGAACCGCTTGAGGACCTGGCCCTCGCGGTAGACGACGCAATCCATCCGGTCGGCGGCGAACGTGCGCGGCGAGTTGAGCACGATGTAGTCCAGGTTCTTCTTCTGGACCTTGAGCATCGCCTGGTGAACGGCGTCCTTCACCTCGAGCGCGAAGCCGACGAGCACGCGCTTCCCCTTCTTCGCGCCCAGCGCCCGGAGGATGTCGCGCGTCCGGACGAGCTTGAGCGTCAGCGTCTTCGAGTCCTTCTTCAGCTTCCCCGCGAACCGCTCGGCGGGACGGTAGTCGCCGACCGCGGCCGTCATGATGACCGCGTCCGTCCCCGGATACGCCTTCATCACCGCGCGGTACATGTCGTCGGCGGAGACCACGCGGACCGTGCGGAGGCCCGGCGGGTCGGGAAGCGCCACGGGACCGGTCACGAGCGTCACCTCGTGGCCCGCGTCGGCGGCGGCGACGGCGCAGGCGAAGCCCATCTTGCCGCTCGACGGGTTGGAGATGAAGCGGACGGCGTCGATGTACTCGCGCGTCGGCCCGGCGGTGACTAGGACACGCACTTCTCGACTTCCACCACGATGGACTTCGGGTCGGCCAGCCGGCCCTTCGCGTACGTGCCGCAGGCGAGGAAGCCGCTGTCGGGGTCGACGAACCGGTAGCCGCGCTTGCGGAGGATCGCGACATTCTCCTTGACCGCGGGATGATTCCACATCCGGTCGTTCATCGCGGGCGCGACGAGGACGGGGCAGGTCACCGCGAGGAGGAGCGAGGTCAGCATGTCGTCGGCGATCCCGTGGGCGGCCTTGCCGAGAAAGTTCGCCGTCGCGGGGGCGACGAGGACGAGGTCGGCCTTGTCGGTGAGCGAGATGTGGGTCGGATCGACGACGCTCTCGAGGTCGAATTGATCGACCATGACGCGGCGGCGGGTCAGCGTCTGGAAGGTGAGGGGCCCGACGAATTTCGCGGCGGCGCCGCTCATGATCACGTTCACGCCCGCGCCGCGCTGGACGAGCTGCGAGACGACCTCGGCAGCCTTGAACGCCGCGATGGAGCCCGTGACGCCGACGACGATCTCGCGTCCCTGGAGGCTTCCCGACTTCCGTTTCGCCACAGCTCAGAACTCCTGATGAAGATTCACCACAAGGTCACAAGGAACCCGGGGTGAACCCCCCGGGGTTACTCCTTCTTCTTGGAGGCCTTCCTGCCTTCCTTCTCGCCCTCGCTGTCGAGCTGGAGGCCCTCGAAGGTCACCTTCCCCTGCCGGATCTCCTCGAGCACGATGTTGATGAGGTTCCGGTCCTCCATGTCGACGAGCTTCTGGCTGCCCTTGACGAGCTCCTTGAGGCGCTTCTGGATGAGGACGGTCAGCTTGAAGCGCCCTCCGAACTTCTCGGACAGCTGGTCGATCTCGGTGCTGCTGATGGGCATCGCGCGCTCCTCCTTAAGGTACCAGGGTGCGTTTGCGGAGCACGTCGAGGATCTCCCCGACGGCCCGGTCTATCTTGTCCCGGTCGTTCACCACCACGTGGTCGTACGAATCTTTCTGCGCCATCTCCAGCCCCGCCTGGGCCAGCCGCGCCGCGAGCGCCTCGGGCGACTCCGTCTTCCGGCCCTCGAGCCGCCTTCTCAGCTCCGCCATGTCGGGCGGGGCGACGAAGACGAAGACCGCGGGGAGCCCGAGCTTCCGGACGCTCGCCGCGCCCTGCGTGTCGATATCGGCCATCACGAGCTTCCGGGTGGAGAGCTGTCGTTCGATCTCCGCCCTCGGCGTCCCGTACAGGTTCCCCACGATCTCCGCGTGTTCCAGGAACTCCCCCCGCGCGATCTCGGCCTCGAACTCCGCGCGGGACAGGAACCGGTACTCGCGCCCGTTCACCTCGCCGGGGCGCGGCGCCCGCGTCGTCGTCGTCATCACCCGGTGGAGTCCCGCTTTCACGAGTTCCCTGGCGATCGTCGTCTTCCCGACCCCCGAGGGGCCGGACAGCACCAGCAGGGTCCCCTTACTCAAGGTTATCCACCTGCTCCTTTATCTTTTCGAGCTCCGCCTTCATCTCGACCGCGCACGCGGAGATCGCCGCATCATTCCCCTTGGACGCGATCGTGTTCGTCTCGCGTCCCATCTCCTGCGTCAGGAAGTCGAGGCGCCGGCCCACCTGGCCCTCGCCCGAGATGATCTTGCGGAACTCGGCGATGTGGGCGGTGAGGCGCTGGGCCTCCTCGCTCACGTCGCAGCGGTCCGCGTGGATCGCGACCTCCTTGACGATGTCCACCTGCGCGGCCTCGATCCCCTTCTGCCGGAGCAGCGCCTGGATCCGCTCGTCGAGCCGCTTCTGGTACGACTCGACCACCGCGGGGACCCGCTCCTTCACCTTCTCGAGCCGCGCCTCGATCGTCCCGAGGCGCGCGCGCAGGTCCTTCTCGATCGACTTCCCCTCGCGGGCGCGGGCCCCCGAGAGGCCCTTCAGGGCCTCGGCCAGGAGCTTCTTCACCCGGGGCCAGAGCTCCTCCGCCGGCGCCTCGGCGCTCGAGGAGGACCACAGGGTCGGCACGGCCAGGAGCTCCGCGATCCCCACGTCCCCTTTCAGCTTCAGCGACTTCTGCGTCTCGCGCAGGCGGTCCGCCACGTCGCGCAGCGCCTCCGGGGCCGGGAGGCGCGGACGGTCGGCGTCGGCCGACTTTACCGTCACGCTGAGCGACACGCTCCCGCGCGACAGGGCGCCGCGAACCATCTGCTCGACCTCCGCCTCGCACCGGCCCAGTCCCTCGGGCAGGTTCTGCTTGAGGGAGAGGAACCGGTGGTTCACCGCGCGGAGCTCGATCTCGATATCGAACTTCCGGTCGCGCGACGACGCGCGGCCGAATCCGGTCATGCTGTTCATTCGGCCTACTTGGGCGGAGTTCCCGGCACGCCCGGGATCCCGGGGAGCGGCGAGGGCGTCGGGCCGGCGGGGTCGAGGATCTTGCTTCTCGGGGCCGGGGCGCCGCCCGCGGGTGCGTTCCCGCGCGCGTTGATGCTGTTGATGAAGACGGCCAGCCCAAGGAACGCGATCGCGAGGAAGACCATGAACTTGTTGATGTGCTGGTGGGCCTTGGTCCCGAAGAACGAGTCGCTCCCCATGCCGCCGAACGCGGCGGCCATGCCGCCCTCCGAGGAAGGCGTGATGACCACGATGAAGATCAGCAGGACGCAGACGATGGCGAAGAGCGTCGCCAGCGTGTAATAGCCGAAGCCCGAGCCGGCCAGGAGGAGCGCGATCATGACTTGTACCTCACGATTTTCGCGAACGAGTCGGCCTTGAGGCTCGCGCCGCCCACGAGGGCGCCGTCGATGTCCTCCTCGGCCATGAGCTCCCTGACGTTGTCGGGGCTGACGCTGCCGCCGTAGAGGATCCGCATCCCCTGGGCGATCGCCTCTCCCCACTTCTGGGAGACGAGCTTGCGGACGAAGTGGTGGACCTCCCCCGCCTGGCGGGGGCTGGCGGTCTTCCCGGTCCCGATCGCCCAGACGGGCTCGTAGGCGATCACCGTCTTTGCCGCGTCCTCGGCGGAGATCCCGTCGAAGCCCTTCGCGACCTGCCGCTCGACGACGGCGCGCGTGTCGCCCATGTTGCGCTCCTCGAGGAGCTCGCCCACGCAGACGATGGGGAGGAGCCCCGCGGCGAGCGACGTCTTGAGCTTCCGGTTCACCATCTCGTGGGTCTCGCCCATGATGTGACGCCGCTCGCTGTGGCCGAGCAGGACGGCCGAGCAGCCGGCCTCCTTGATCATCGCGGTCGAGACCTCGCCGGTGAAGGCCCCCTTGGCCTCCCAGTGCACGTCCTGCGCGCCGAGCTGGATGGGGCTGCCCTGGAGCTCGTCGCGCACGGCGGCGAGGGCGAGGAAGGGGGGGCAGACGAGGACCTGCGGCCCCGGATCCGCGCCGAGCTCCTTCTTGAGCGCGGCGGCAAGATCGCGGGCATCCTGGACCAAGCCGTTCATTTTCCAGTTTCCGGCAATGAGAGGGGGGCGCATGGGAACCCACAATTATAGGGGGCGCCGCCGCGCGGTCAAGGGGCATCCACTTCAAAGGGAGAGGTTTCTCTTGCGGGCCCGGCGGAGGCGTGGTTCGCTAGGGGCCGATGGAAGAGACGAAGGCGAAGCCCTACGAGCGGATCCTGTTCGTCTGCTGCAACGAGCGGGAGCCCGGCGAGGCGGCGTGCGCGAACCGCGGGTCGAAGGAGCTCCAGGAGAAGCTCAAGGCCTACCTCAAGTCGAAGAACCTGAAGGGCCGCTGCCGCGTCTCCCGCTCGCTCTGCCTGGGCCTCTGCGACGTGGGGCCAAACGTCTGCATCATGCCGGAGAACGTCTGGTACCAGGGCGTCACCCCCGCGGACCTCGAGGAGATCCAGAGGAGATGGATCGACCCGCTGGCGGCGCCCGGCGCGTGAGCTACTTCTTCCCTTCCACGCGAAGGCTGTCGACGATGATCTCGTAGCCGACCCCGTTTCCCGCTCCGCCGCCCTCCGTGGTGGGGCCGAAGGCGAATTCGTGGATGCGGTTGAGGTTGATCGTGGACTTGTTCTGGATCGCCTGGTTGTTGAACGGCTTGAACTCCGTGAAACGGTAGGAGCACAGCTTCCAATCGGTGCTGAGCTGGATGTTGGGGACGTGGAAGGTGTTCATGTCGTCCGAGATGAAAAAGTCCACGAGCGTGACGGGTCCCTTCCGGACCGAGCGGGCCCAGAAGCTGATCGATTCCGCCCGGCCCGTGACCCCCGCGATGGGATGGAACGCGCGGGAGTTGCTGTTGGGAAGGTTCAGGTGCGCCGCGCGCTTCCCCTGGTACGGCTCGTCGGTGTTGCCCGCCGTGGCGCCGTTGAGGATCCGCCAGGTGCCGGGGTAGTCCTCGAATTCCATGATCACGAGGATGTTCTCGGGCACGCCGATGCTCTGCTCGCAGCGGGCCTTGTCCTTCCGGATCTGCGCCTCGTTTGACTTCACGGTGCCCGTGTCGGCGTAGTCGCCCAGGAGCTTCGTGATGGCCTCCATCGCGGCCTCGTAGTTCCCGGCCTTGAGGTCCTTGGGGAGCTGCTGGTAGAGCTTGCGTGCCTCCGCGTCGCGGTCGGCGGTCTTCTTCCGCGCGGCGTCGGCGATCTTCGTATCGATCTCCGCCTTCTTCGTCTCGTAAAACTTCGTCGGGGCGTAGACCTGCGAGTAGGAGCGCATCGCCTGCTGGGCGTCGTCGAATTTCTTCTCGCCCACCGCCTTGTCGTACTGGTTCGTGGCCTCGACGTACTTCTGCTTGGCGAGGTCCTCGCCCTGCTTGGCCATCGCGAGGTCGCGCTTCGCGGCCAGGTCCCGGATCTCCGTCTCGTTGGCGCGGAAGGTCTTCGTCTCCTTGACCCCCTCGAGCTCCGCGAGGGCCTTGGTGAGGTCCGCCCAGTGGGAGGCGGCGCCGGCCGTGCGCGCGAAGGCGAGCTGGGTCCCGGACTTGAGCTCGGACAGCACGGCCAGGCCGATCGCGACGATCTCGTTGGTGTGCTTCCCGACCGTCACGGTGCCGGCGTATTTCTTGCCGAGCTCGGTGAGCTTGATCTGGGATTCGAGCCACTTGTCCGAGTCGCGGAGCGCGCGGGCGTCGGCGAGCAGCGCCTCGGCCTCCATCTCGGTCCGGCACAGGTCGATGTCGGGCTGGAGGCCGGTCCCGCCCGCCTTCGCGATCAGCTGGAACCGGTCGTGGGCCTCGCGGAAGCGTCCGTCGCGCATCGCCGTCCGCGCCTCGTCGATCTCCTTCGCCTGGGCGGAGGTCAGCTCGCGGAGCCGGACGTCGCAGACGCCGATCATCTCGCCGATCGTCTTGCTGAGCTCGCGCGTGTACTGGAGGTCTTGGAAATCCTTGCGGAGCTTCTCGAGCTCCGCCTTCGCCTCGCCCCACTGCTGCTTCTTGTAGAGTTCGGAGGAGGCCGAGTAGAGGCGGCCCGCGTCGGCCGCGCGCTTGGGGTCGTCCTTGGGGGTCGTGTCGGAGACCTTGACGAAGACGGTCTCGGGCTTCGGCGGGGGCGCCGCCGGCTTTGCCGGCTCGGGCGCGGAGGTGCCCATCACGACGAAGAGGACCACGGCGGCGGCGACGACGACGGCGCCTCCGGCCACGAAGACGGGCCAGCGCGCGGCGGCCTTTCGCGCGCTCAGGCGGGCGGCCGCCTCCGCCTTCTTGTGCAGGTGAACCTTGGCGGCATGCTGGCGCGCGTGCTGGGGCGAGCTCCCCGAGAGGATCTTCTTCAGGTCCTCGAGGAGGTCGACCGGTTGCTGGTAGCGGTCCTTCCGGTCCTTCGCCATGAGCTTGTGCATCACCCACGCGAAGTCCTCGTGCAGCGTCGGGACCAGCTTGCGCGGGTCGGGAACGGGCGCGTTGAGGTGGAGGCTCATCGTCTCGGCCGCGCTCTTCCCCTCGAACGGGTGCTTCCCGGTCACGAGGAAGTAGAGCGTCGCGCCGAGCGAGTAGAGGTCGGCGCGGATGTCGACGTCCTTGTCCCCCCGGACCTGCTCGGGGGACATGAAGTAGGGGGTGCCGACGGCGAGGCCGTCCTGGGTGAGCGACTGCTCGGCGGGGCCCGTCGATTTCGCGAGGCCGAGGTCGCAGAGCTTCACCTGCCCCTCGGGGGTCACGAGGATGTTCTCGGGCTTGATGTCCCGGTGGACCATGCTGTGCTCGTGGATGTGCTGGAGGACCTCCGCCATCTGCATGGCGACGTCGATCGCCTTCTCCTGGTCGAAGGACCCCTTGGTATTCGTGATCTCGCGGCAGCTCTTCCCCGTCACGAATTCCATGACGAAGTAGTAGAGGCCCCCCGCGGCGCCGACGTCGATCGCGGCGATCAGGTTCTTGTGGTTGAGCGCCGCGGCCGCCTGCGCCTCCTGGAAGAAGCGCGAGACGTAGGTCTTGTCCTTCACCGCGGTCGAGGACATGATCTTGATCGCGACGGTGCGGTTGACGCTGGTCTGCATGGCCTTGTAGACCGCGCCCATGCCGCCCTGGCCGATCTTCCCGAGGATCGTGTAGCCAGGGATCGGGCTCACGTGGACGCCGAGCTTCTTGAGGATGTTGGAGTGGTACTGGGGGGTGAGGTACCCCTTCTTGGACATGAGCTCGCCGAGGGGCTCGTCGATCCCCATGTCCCGCATGCGGGTCTGGATCTGGGCGCACTCCTGGACCTGGGCCTCGGTGACGTAGCCCAGGCTCACGGCCGTCTGGCCGTAGGAGCTGTCGTTGTTCGTGTTTTGTCCCTGGCTCATCTGACCCATCTAATATACAGGTGCGGCGCCGGGCGGGAGGGGGCCCGGTGATTAATCGTACTGGTCGGCCCCCTCGTGACAATTACTTTCACACCCGGCCGACGGCTGCTTCCACTATATGCTCGTGACGGGCGATCCCGGTGATTGCTTTCACCGCAAATCGCGGGTGGGGCGCGATCCGGGCGTGTATTATTACCGATGATGCTCCGCCGCTGGGGAGTCCTTCTCCTTCTCGTCGCCTCCTCCGCCCTCCGCGCGCAAGATGCCACCCCGCGCCTCTCCACGGACTTCGAAATCGTCATCACCGACCCCGAGAGCGGCTCGATCCACGTGGCGATGAACGTGAGCCAGAACGTGGCGGACGAGGTGCGCGTCGCGATCCCCGCCTGGGCGCCCGGCGCCTACCGGATCGTGAAGTACGGCAAGGCGGTCAAGTCCGTCCATGCCACGAACGCGGCGGGCGCGGACCTCGAGGTCTCCCCCGTCGACGACCAGACGTGGGCGGTCAAGACCGGCCGGGCGGGGAAGTTCGAGATCGCCTACGAACTCTCGGTGGAGAAGTCCCGGATGGACCGGGACCATTGCTTCCTCGCGGGACCGGACACGTACTTCTACGTGGTCGGCCACAAGGAGGCGCCCTGCCGCGTCGGGTTCCGCCTCCCCGGCGGGTGGAAGGTCGGGACCGGGCTCGAGCGCGACGGGGATCTCTACCGCGCGCGCGACTACGACACGTTCATCGACTGCCCGACGGAGCTGGGGAGGTTCGAGCTTTTCGAGTTCACGGCGGACAAGACGAAGTACGAACTCGTCGTCCACGCCAAGGGGCCGGTCGACGGCGAGAAGCTGGTGTCGATGTGCCGGAAGATCGTGCGGGAGCAGAACCGGGTCCTCGGCGCGCCGCCGTTCGACCGGTACGTCTTCTTCTACCATTTCCGCGACGGCGTGGGCGGCCGCGGCCTCGAGCACCTGAACTCAACGGACATCGTGATGCCGTACCTCGCGATCCGGAACCAGCCGCTGGTGGCGGCGTCGATCACGTCCCACGAGTACTTCCACCTGTGGAACGTGAAGCGGATCCGCCCCGCGGAGCTGGGGCCGTTCGACTACTCGGGGATCGTGCGGTCGAAGGCGCTCTGGCTGTGCGAGGGGGTGACGAGCTACTACGGCGACCGGGGGCTGCTCCGGTCGGGGCTCTGGACCGAGGAGGTCTACTTCGCGCACCTCGCGGAGGAGGTCATGACGCTCCAGAACAACCCGGACCGCAAGGTGACGTCGATCGAGAAGGCGTCGCAGGTCGTGTGGGACCGGAAGGACTGGCCGCGCGTCGACTACTATAACAAGGGCGAGCTGCTCGGGCTGCTGATCGACGTCCGGATCCGGACGTCGACGGAGGGGCGCAAGAGCCTCGACGACGCGATGCGGCTCCTGTACGACCGGTACGTCGTGCGGCCGTCGAAGGAAGGGAAGGGGCCGATCGGGACGGGGTATCCGGAGGACGGCATCCGGCGCGCGCTCGACGAGGTGTCGGGGAAGGACTGGAGCGACTTCTGCTCGCGGTACGTGAGCGGGGTGGAAGAGCTGCCGTACGAGGAGGTCCTGCAGGCGGCGGGGCTGCAGGTGGACCTGCGGATCGCCCAGGTCCCGGACCTCGGGGGCGCCGACCTGCGCTACACGTTCGTGGTCTCCGTCCCCCCGGGGTGCGAGGCGGAGAAGTCGGGGATCCGGACGGCTGACCGCGTGACGTCGCTCAACGGCGTCGACGTGACGCGGGCGACCGTCCAGGAGGAGCTGGGCAAGATCCCGCAAGGCGACGAGGTGAAGGTCAAACTCTTGAGGGGCACGGAGACGGTGGAGGCGACGGTCCGCGTCCGCAGCCACGAGCGGACCGCCTGCAAGATCCGCCGCGCGGAGTCCGCGACCGAGCTCCAGAAGAAGGTGCTCGACGGCTGGCTGACCCGTTCCGCCGACTATTGACCGACCGTTCACCCGGTTGACAATGGCCACCTCGATCGAATTCATCCAGGGCGACATCACGAAGGTCACCGCCGACGCGATTGTCAACGCGGCAAACAGTCACCTGGCCGGGGGCGGGGGCGTTGACGGGGCGATCCACCGGGCGGGCGGCCCGTCGATCCTGGAAGAATGCCGGAAGATCGGCGGCTGTCCCCCGGGATCGGCGGTCGCCACCGGCGCGGGCAACCTGCCGGCCCGCTGGGTCTTCCACGCGGTGGGCCCGCGCTACGGCGGGCGCGAGAAGGACGTGGAGCAGCTGGCGACCTGCCATCTGAAATGTCTCGACCTGGCGCTCGAGAACGGCTGCCGCTCGATCGCCTTCTGCGCGATCTCAACGGGCGTCTACGGCTACCCGGTGCGGGAGGCATCGGTGATCGCGGTGGGGGCCGTGCACGGGTGGCTGCTCAACCACCCGGGCCTGCTGGAGCGGATCGTGTTTGTCCTCTTCGACGAGGAGACGCTGAAGGCCTACCAGGGCGCCCACGAAAAGCGTGTAAGAAAAGGAGACTAGGGGATGGGAGGGGAAAGGGGGACGAAGTCATTGTTTTCCACCCTCCTGAAGTCGGCCAGGGCCGTCGCAAAGTTGACGAGTAGCCCCACTCGCAACCCCGTTGCTTTCAGATAGGATCGGATCTGCGCATAGTGCGCCTTTCCAAGGGCTTCCACCGTTTTCAGTTCGATGACAACCTTTTCCTCGACGAGGAGGTCCAGACGGTGCTGGCCCACGACTTCGCCTTCGTAGACTACCTCGATCTCCTTTTCCGTCTCGGCCTTGAGGCTGGAAGTCCTCAACTCCTTGAGGAGAGCTCTTCGATAGATGCACTCCAGGAATCCGGGTCCTAGGATCTTATGGACCCGGCAGATGCACTGGATGATCAGCTTCGTCGTCGGATCATCGAAGGTCTTCATCTCCATTTCTCCTTCGGGTCCCCCTTTCCCCTTTCCTTACACTCCCGTTTGTACTCCGCGCGGGCGCGGGAGAAGTCGGCCTCCTCGTCGCAGCGGAGCATGTCGTAGGCGCTGCGGAGGCGGGCGCGGAGGGTCGCCTCGGGGACCGCGAGTTTCGCGGAGGCCTGGACGTCGGTGAGGCCGTCGAGGTGGCGCGCGGTGAGGGCGGCGCGGAAGGCGGGGCGGAGCCGGCGGATCGACTCGAGCGTGAGGGGCGGGCGGCCGGAGGCGGAGAGCGCGATCGTCGTCAGGTGGCGGGAGAGCTCGGCCCGGAGCCGCTCGTGGATCCGCTCGCAGCGCGCGTGGACCGCCTCGTGCGACAACCCGAGCTCCTCCCCGATCCGCTTCCGGGTGAACCCCTTCCGGTGGAGGAGCTCGAGGATTTCCTGGTCCTGTTCGGGAAGGTCCTGGAGCGTCCGGTCGAGAAGCTCGTTCATCTCCCGCCGGACCGCGAGCGTCCGGGCCCCGCGCGCGTCGGGATCGACGGCGTCAGTGAGGGGGTCGATCGGGCGACGCTTCGTCCGCGAATGGAGATGGCGGGCGATGCCGAGGAGCCAGTGGGTGAACCGGTCGGGCCGCCGCCCGGACTTCAGCCCCTCGAGCCCGGCGAGCATGGCCGCCTGGGTGAGGTCGTCGGCGTCGACCACCTTCGCGCCCAAGGTCACGACGAACTCCTTGACCCTGAAGTGGTAGCGCGCGTAGAGCTCCTCCGCGGCCTTCGTGTCGCCCGAAATCCACCGATCGATGAGATCGTCCGTCATCATGTCCCCTCCACCCTAGTAGTGCAGGCCGGGGCGGAAAACTCGACAGGGAAAATGAACGGTTTTCGAAAAAAGTTCAAGTCTTTGGGAGGGGAAAAAGAGGAGCCGCTACGCCGGCTCCTGCTGCGTGGCGCAGTGGAGCGTGCCCAGGCCCCAGGCGAAGTCGACGCAGTGGATCCCCGTCACCTCGCGGCCGGGGAAGCACTCCGCGATGAGCCCGAGCGCGCGGCGATCCTGCGGGTCGTTGAACGTGGGGACGATGACGAGGCCGTTGGCGATGTAGAAATTCGCGTAGCTCGCCGGGAGCCGCGTCCCGTCGAAGACGATCGGAGCGGGCATCGGGAGCGGGATCACCTCGAGCCGCGCCGCCCGCAGGCGCTCCCGGTTCTCCCGCAGGATGCGGTGGTTCTCGTCCTTTGGATTCGGCTCGTCGCAGAGGAGCACGCGGCCCGGCGCGACGAACCGCGCGAGGTCGTCGACGTGCCCGTGCGTGTCGTCGCCGGCAATCCCCTTCCCGAGCCAGATCACGCGCTTGATCCCGAGCACGTCGCCGAACGCCTTCTCGATCCCCGCCCGTCCGAGCCCCGGGTTCCGCGCCTGGACCTTCGAGAGCAGGCACTCCTCCGTGCAGAGGAGCGAGCCCTTTCCGTCGACGTCGATCGCGCCGCCTTCCATGACGACGTCGACGCGATGCTCCGGCACGCGGGCCGCCTTCGCGATCCGGCCCGCAACTTCGTCGTCCTTCCGGTGATTCGGATACTTCGCCCAGCCGTTGAACTTCCAGTGCGTCGCGATCTTTTTCCCCGCGGGGTTCCGGACGAAGATCGCGCCCGAGTCGCGCGTCCAGGCCCGGTCGGTCGGGATGCGGAAGAAGTCGACCTTTTTGAGATCGACCCCCACCTTCTTCAGCACGCCCATCGCCCGGCGTTCCACGGCCGCGGGGTGGACGAGGATGCAGACGCGCTCGTGTCGCGAGAGGACGCGGACGATCTCGCCGTACGCCCAGGGGATCGGCTCGAAGCGGCCGGGCCAGTCGGCTTCCTGGTGGGGCCAGGCGATCCACGTCGCCCGGTGCGGGGCCCACTCGGCAGGCAGAGAGTAGCCGCGCTGGGCCGGAGTCAGGGTTGATTCGAAATCGTCTCCCATGGTCTTATGAGTTTGAAGTTGGAAGTGTGAAGGCTGGCGAGAGGAGCGCCAACATTCCGACTTCAAACTCCGAACTTCTCACTTCTTCTCCAGCGTGCGCTCGGTGATCGGGCCGTACGCGTCGATCCGCCGGTCGCGGAGGAACGGCCAGTGCTGGCGGGCGGTCTCGACGGTCTTCGGGTCGACCTCGGCGACGAGGATCTGCTCGCGGCCGCGGGGCGCCTCGGCGATCGTCCGCCCGTAGGGGTCGCACACGAACGACGCGCCGAAGAACTCGATCCCCCCGCCCGTCGGACCCTCGTGGCCCACGCGGTTGACGGCGGCGACGTAGACGCCGTTGGCGATCGCGTGCGAGCGCTGGATCGTCTGCCACGCGGAAATCTGCGACTCGCCCCACTTCTTTTTCTCGGAGGGGTGCCAGCCGATCGCGGTCGGGTAGAAGAGCACCGACGGGCCCTGGAGGGCGGTCAGGCGCGCGGCCTCGGGATACCACTGGTCCCAGCAGACGAGCGTCCCGACGCGGCCGAAGCGGGTGTCGAACGCGCGGAAGCCGAGGTCGCCGGGGGTGAAGTAGAACTTCTCGTAGTAGAGGGGATCGTCGGGGATGTGCATCTTGCGGTAGGTCCCCGCGAGCGAGCCGTCGGCATCGAGCACCACCGCGGTGTTGTGGTACACGCCGGCGGCGCGCCGCTCGAAGACGGATCCGACGATCGCGACCTTGAGCCTCTTCGCGAGCGCGCCGAGCGCCTTCGTCGTGGGCCCCGGCACCGGCTCGGCGAGCGCGAACTGGGCGTGGTCCTCGCTCTGGCAGAAGTAGAGGGTGCGGAAGAGCTCGGGAAGGCACACGACCTTCGCGCCGCGCTTCGCGGCATCCGCGATGCCCTTCGCCGCGGCCGCGAGGTTGCGACGCGGATCGCCCGTGCAGCGCATCTGGACCAGTCCGATTTTGAACGGGGCCGCGGGCATCGGGGGGAAGATATCGGATCGGGGGGGCAAGGGCAACGAAATAGAAGGGCGTGGTGTTAGATTGGTGGCGGGCCGGTTGACCCATACGGAGACGCAAGCCCACACGGCGGCCTTGCGTCGGGGGACAGGCGGGTCTACACTGTCTCGAGGGTAGGGGAAACCGTTCAGGGGGCGGAGAACCTTTCGGTTCACGGAGGCTCGCCATGCACGGTCGAATCAATCGGGGCGTTTTCATCTTCCTCCTCGCGCTCGCGCTGCCGCTCGGCGCGCGCCAGTCCGCGCAGGACGACAAGAAGGCGCAGGATGAGGCCGCCAAGAAGGCGGTCGACGACTTCACCAACAAGATGAAGGACGCCAAGACCCTGCAGGAGAAGGCGATCCTCATCCAGGGGCTCGGCGACACCTTCCCCCGGGACAACAGCATGGTGGGGCCGATCGCGAGGTACCTCGCCGCGGGGAACAACGACATCAACTACATCCTCCCGGTGGTCGCGGCGGAGTCCCTGGCCAAGTTCCGGAACAACGCGAAGGCGTCGCAGATGCTGATCGCGTCGCTTCCCGCCTACAAGAAGATCCCGTACGTCCACGACAGGATCCTGATCGCGATCGGCAAGGTCGGTCACGAATCGGCGCTCTCGCTGTTCGAGGAGCCGCTCAAGGGGAAGGAGATCAACCCCGCGATCGCGGCGGTCCAGGCGATCGCCGAGATGCCCGCGGCGCTCGCGCTCGACACGCTGTACAAGGAATACGAGCGGATGGAGAAGGGCAAGGACAAGGCCAGCGACGACCTCAAGAAGGTCTACGAGAAGGTGATGCCCGAGCTCATCAAGGCGATCAAGAAGGTCTCCGGCCAGCCGTACCCGACGATCGCCGAACTCCGGCTCTGGTGGCAGAAGCGCGGCCCGGCGTTCAAGGAGGATGCGGCCGCCAAGGAGAAGGATCGCGCGTCGAAGCCGGGAGAGCCGTCCAAGGGCATCCCGCCCCCGCTCCTGGTCGAGCTCCTCTTCAAGGAGAACGGCGGGGAGTCGACGGCGAACACCGGGACCTCGTCGGCGAACTTCCCGACGGGCTCCGTCACGAAGGGCAAGCCGGGGTGGACGGGCACGTCGCCTCCGAACGGCGGGCCGAGCGCGCTCGACTTCGGTGCCACGCCGATCGCGGGCGCCGTCGACCTGGGCGGCGGCGCGGGGATCGAGCAGCTCCGCGGGCTCAAGTCCTTCACGATCACCGGCTGGCTCAACCAGAAGAGCGAGAAGGAGGGCACGGGCGACAAGCTCGTCCCCGCCGGCAACCGCATCCTCAGCTGGCTCCAGCCGGGCAAGGACGGCGTGGAGCTTGTGATCCGCGCCAACGGGAGCTTGCAGCTGGGCATCAACCAGTGGGCCGACGCGTCGGCCGCGACGAGCGACCCGGCGCAGGTGTCGGTGCTGGAGGAGAAGCCCAAGGATCTCGCGGTGGCGGAGCGGGGCAACTGGCGGTTCTTCGCGGTGACGTACGATTCGGGCACCAACGCGGGCCACGTCAAGTTTTACTTCGGGACGTCCAACGCCAATGCGAAGATCAACCGCGCGGTGGACTGCGACCGCGGCGCGGTCGGCCTCAAGATCGCGCCCAACCTCACCATTGGCAACGTCTGCGCCGTCAGCCGGCCGATGGCCCCCGACAAGCATTCGTTCCACGGGATCATCGACGAGGTGAGGATTTTCGGGAGCACGATCGACGGCGCGGGGGCGCTGGGCATCGAGGAGATCATCAAGGCCCAGAACCGCGAGGTCGCGACTCCGTAGGTGCTTCCGGAATTCCTGTTCGATCCGCGGACGGGCGGGAGATCCCCTCCATGCGTGGACTTCCCCTCCTGGTCTTCCTCGCCGCCTGCTCGACCGTTCCGCGGCCCGAAGGCATGCAGGGCGTCCCGGCACCGACGGCCAGGACCGCCTTCCACGTGACGCTCGCCCCCCCTCCACGCGCGTCGGAGCTCCTCCCGGGCTCCCCCTTTGGAATCAACATGGCGCTCTCCCCGGACGCCCGCGACCTGGAGGCGCGCCTGGACGCGATGCAGCAGGCGGGGATCAAGTGGGGCCGCCAGGACTTCTCGTGGAAGCGGATCGAGAAGGCGAAGGGCGAGTACGACTTCGAGCCGTACGACCGGCTGCTCGAGGCCATCACCCGCCGCGGGATCCTGATCTTCGGCGACCTGACGGGCGCCCCCGCCTTCCACGATCCGCGGACCCCGGAAGGGATCGAGGCGTACGGCGCCTTCGCACGCGCCGCCGTCCGCCGCTACGCCGGGAAGGTCGACCTCTGGCAGATCTGGAATGAGCCCAACGGCGGACTTTGGAAGGACTCGCCCGAGAAATACGGCGCGCTCCTTGCCGCGGCGGGGAAGGCGATCCACGAGTCGAACCCGAAATCGAAGGTGCTCGCGCTCAACATGGCCTTCTGCGACACGCTCTGGGCGGAAAGGGTCTTCAAGGTCGCGCCGTGGGACTCCTTTGACATCATCTGCTTCCACCCCTACCGCGCGATGTGCGCGCCCGAGGAGTCGTACGACTGGTGGGTGCTCGACCAGTACGTGAAGGCCGACTACTGGCACAAGAAGGACCTCACTCCCGACTTCCCGCTCGTCAAGATGACCTTCGAGCAGCAGACCGACGAGCTCATCAAGCTTATGAAGACGGTCGGCGCGCCCAAGCCCCTCTGGGTGACCGAGATCTGCTGGAACACCGACATCCACCCTTATGGAGTCTCCGAGCTCCGGTCGGCCGACCTGCTCGTCCGCTTCTACCTGACCGCGATCGCGTCGGGGAAGATCGAGAAGGTCTTCTGGTGGACGCTGAAGGACGGCGGCCCGCTCCAGTTCGACAAGGCGCAGATGGTCGGCCTCATGCGGGCTGGCCTCGAGCCCAAGTACTCGTACTATGCCTACGCGGTCATGGCCCGGATGCTCGAGGGGAAGCGCTGGGTGCGGAACGATTCGTGGGGCCCGGACGTCTACGCCGCGGTCTTCACCGACGACGCGGCGAAGGAGGACACGGTCGTCCTCTGGAGCCCCAGGGACTACGCCTGGGTGAAGATCAACAACAACGAGAACGGGCTCACGGTCACCGATCTCTACGGCACGAAGCGGCACGTGGCGTGGGACGAGCGCCGCACGAAGAACAACACCTATCCGGTGGGCCAGAGCCCCGTCTACGTCACCGGCCCGCAAGGGCTCAAAGTGAGTGTGCGGCCGAACCCCGGCTGGTAGACTCGGCGTAACACAAGGGGAGCGGGTCGTCGAGTTTCTCCTGGTAGGGGTCTCCACATGGGTCCGGTTCTCATCCTTCTCGTCCTCTCGGCCGCGCAGGACCCCGTGGTGAAGGACGACCGCCTCGTCCTCGAGCTCGTCGCGAAAGAGCCCGACATCAACACGCCGACCGGGATGACGGTCGACGCGAAGGGCCGCCCCTGGGCGATCGAGTCGAACACCCACTTCCCTCCCAAGGGCTACAAGGGGAAGCCGACCGACCGGATCCTGGTCTTCGAGGACTTCTCGGGCGACGGCCACGCGCTGAAAATTACCACATTCGCGGACGGCTTCAAGTACGCCATGGGGATCATCCACGGGAAGGACGGCACGGTCTACGTCGCCACGCGATGGGACCTCACCGCGCTCGAGAACAAGGAGGGCGTCTGCGGCGAGCGGAAGGTGATCGCGAAGCTCGAGACGAAGGGCAACTACCCGCACAACGGCCTGTCCGGGTTCGCGTGGGACACGGACGGCAACCTCTGTTTCGGCCTCGGTGAAAACCTGGGCGCCGACTACAAGCTGGTGGGCTCCGACGGCACGACGCTCGCGGGGGGCGGCGAGGGCGGGAACATCTACCGGATCCGTCCCGACGGGACGAAGCTGGAGCGGATCGCGACGGGCTTCTGGAACCCGTTCCATCTTTGCACCGACGTCTACGGGCGGCTCTTCGCCGTGGACAACGACCCCGACTCGCGGCCGCCGTGCCGGCTGCTCCACATCGTCCAGGGCGGCGACTACGGCTTCAAGTTCCGGAATGGCCGCAAGGGGCTCCACCCCTTCACGGCGTGGGACGGCGAGCTGCCCGGCACGCTTCCGATGACCTCTCCCACGGGCGAGGCGCCGTCGGGCATCGTGGCGTACGAGGCGGACGCGTTCCCTCCCGAGTACCGCGGGACGCTGCTGGGGACCGCGTGGGGCGACCACCTGGTCGAGCGGTACACGCTCGTTGCCAAAGGGGCGTCGTTCACGTCGAAGCCCGAGCCGCTCGTGAAGGGCGGCGATAATTTCCGCCCGGTGGGGATCGGCCTGGCGCCCGACGGCTCGATCTTCTTCACCGACTGGGTCGACAAGTCGTACGAGATCCACGGCAAGGGCAAGCTGTGGCGGCTCCGGGCGAAGACGCCGGGGACGAAGCCGGTCGCGACGAACGCGCCGAAGGACACGCCCGCGCTCAAGCGGATGAACGAGGTGCTCAAGGTCTCGTCGAAGGAGGCGCTGCCCGCGCTGGCTCCGCTCCTGGGCGATGCCGATCCCTTCCTGGTCTCGGCCGCGATCGAGACGCTCAGCCGCGTGGGCGGCGCGCCGTTCCTCCTGCCGTTCGCCGGCGACAAGAATCCAAAGGTGCGCCTCGGGGCGCTCTGCGCGCTGAGGCGGACGGGCGACGTCTCGGCGGTCGCCGGGTTCCTGGAGGACACGGACGTGGCGGTCCGGCGCGCGGCGATCCAGTGGGTGGGCGAGGAGAAGCTGAAGGAGCACGCCGCCGCGATGGAGAAGGCGGCGTCGCGCCAGCCCGTCACGCGCGAGATCTTCGAGGCGTTCCTCGCGTCGAGCGATCTTCTCGCCGGCCGGTCGCCGACGCAGGTCGACCAGGTGGGGAGCGACCTTCTGCTCGCGAAGGTCCTGGACGACGAGCGGCAGCCCGCCGTCTTCCGCGCGATGTCGCTGCGGATGCTCCGGAAGGACCATCCCTCGGCCTCGCTCGCGCGGCTCGAGAATCTCTACGCGAGCGACGACGCGGGGCTGCGGCTCGAGGCGGTGAAGGCGCTGGTCGCGCGGCCCGAGGAGGGCGCGCAGGCGATCCTCCGCAAGGCGGTCGCGGACCCGTCGCTCCGGTGGGAGTCGATTGCGGGGTTGTCGCACTCGGCGGCGTCGCCCGCGACGCGGAAGATCCTGCTCGAGGCCGAGCCGTCGGTCGAGGTGCTGCGCTCGCTGATCGGGGCGGCCGACCAGCCCGACGTGAAGGCGCGGCTCCAGGAGCTGGTCGCGAAGGGCGGCGATCTCGGGGAGAAGGCGGCGCTCATCCTTTCGCCGCGCACGCAGGACCCGGACTGGGCGAAGGTCATGGAGGAGCCGGGCGACGCGGCGGCGGGCGAGAGGGTCTTCTTTCACCCCAAGGGGCCGCAGTGCTTCATGTGCCACCGCGTGAACGGCCGCGGCGGGATCGTCGGCCCCGACCTGACGGTGATCGGGGCGGCCTCCGACCGGGCGAAGCTCGTCCAGTCGATTCTCGAGCCCAGCAAGGAGATCGCCCCGATGTTCGTCTTCTGGAAGATCCGGAAGAAGAACGAGGACATCGTCGACGGCCGGATTCTCTACGAGGACCCGTCCCCGACGGGGCACGTGATCCTGATCAACGCGCAGGGCCAGCAGACGAAGGTCGAGAACAAGGACGTGGACGAGCGGATGGTGTCGCCGATCTCGATCATGCCCGAGAAGCTGGTCGCGACGCTGACTCGAAAGGAGTTCCGCGACCTCGTCGCCTTCCTCTCCAGTCTCAAATGAGCAAAACAAAAACAGACCGTCCGTTCTTGTCGGTGAAGACTGGGACAATTCGTCCCACCCGCTTGCAGCAAAAACAGACTGTCCGTTCTTGCCGAAGTCAAAAGCGGACAGTCTGTTTTTGCCTGTTCCTGGCTCTCGCCGCCTGCACCCCCGTTTCGATCTCGACCGACTTCGAGGGGGGCATGCTGGGACGGGTCGAGCGGCTGGGACCGGCGGAGTTCCTCTGCCACGTGGCCGGGCAGGCGGACGAGAAGGGGCGCAACCGGCAGGTCACCTGGTACTACTTCCGGCTCGAGGGCGCGAAGGACCGCGAGGTCACGATCACCCTGGACGATCTCCGCGGCGAGTACGACTTCAAGCCCGGCGGGATCGGGATCACCGACCAGTCGCCGCCCGTCGTGAGCACCGACGGCCGTACGTGGTGCCACCTCCCGACGATGACGTTCGACAAGGAGAAGGAGCGTGCGACGTTCCGCGTGACGCCCGAGACGGACGCCCTCTGGATCGCCCACATCGAGCCGTACACCGCCGGCCGTCTCGACGCGTTCCTCGCCGAGATCCACGGCCGCCCTCACCTGAAGGACGAGACGATCGGGAAATCGGTCGAGGGCCGGGTCCTCCATCTCCTGACGATCACCGGCCCGACCGAGGAGCCGAAGCCCGTGATCTGGCTCATGTGTCGCCAGCACGCCTGGGAGAGCGGGACGTCGTTCCTGGGCGAGGGCGCGGTCCGGTTCCTGCTCTCCGACGAGGGCAAGCCGCTGCGCGACCGCGTCACCTTCAAGGTCTTCCCCATGATGGACCCGGACGGCTGCGCGGACGGGGGCGTCCGCTTCAACCGGAACGGCTTCGACGTCAACCGCAACTGGGACACCGCCGACCCCGCGAGCGCGGAGAGCCGCCGCCTCATGCCCGAGATCTGCGCGGCCAAGAAGGCGGTGACCGACTCGGGGCGCGTCGCGCTCTTCCTGACGCTCCACAACCAGGAGACCGACGAGTGGCTGAGCGGCTCCGAGCGGCACCATGAGCTGGCCGAGCTGTTCTTTGCGCGGCTCGTCGAGAAGACGACGTTCAATCCGAGCGCCAAGGGGCCGAGGCCCTCTCGCGTCAAGCCCGCGGCGGGCCGCGCCACGGTCTACGAGTTCTTCGACCTCGAGCTCGGCAAGCCCGCGTTCATCCTCGAGCAGGGGGTTGCGTTCAGCTCGAAGATCGGGCACCTTCCGACGTCAAAGGACCGCCTCGAGTTCGGCGCGCAGCTCGCGCGGACGATGTGCGAGGTCGTGCTGGAGAAGTGACATGCTGCTGACCGCCTTGCTGTTCCTGCTACAAGACGACCTCACCGTCCTCAAGCCCGAGGACCAGCCCCGGAAGATGCTCTACAAGTACCTCGAGTCCGAGTGCGCGAAGAGGTTCGAGGAGCGTCGCAAAGTGGTCGCGGCGCTCAAGACCCCGGAGGACGTGAAGAAGCGGCAGGACGAACTGCGCGCGAAGTTCATCGAGGCGCTCGGCGGATTCCCCGAGAAGACTCCGCTCAACCCGCGGGTCGCGGGGGCCGTGAAGGGCGACGGCTTCCGGGTCGAGAAGGTGATCTACGAGAGCCGGCCCGACCATCACGTGACGGGCGCCCTCTATATTCCCGAGGGAAAGGGTCCGTTTCCCGCCGTGCTCGTTCCGTGCGGCCACAGCGACAAAGGCAAGGCCGAGGAGGCGTACCAGCGGATCTCGAACCTGCTCGTGAAGAACGGCTTCGTCGTCCTCTGCTACGACCCGATCGGGCAAGGCGAGCGGATGCAGCTGCTCACGCCCGACGGCAAGCCGGCGATCAAGGGAAACACGACCGAACACACGATGGTGGAGGTCGGCGCGCTCCTGGTCGGCTGGAGCACCGCGACGTTCCGCATCTGGGACGGGATCCGGAGCATCGACTACCTCGCGTCGCGCCCCGAGGTCGACGCGAAGAAGATCGGATGCACGGGGAACTCGGGCGGCGGGACGATGACGGCGTACCTCATGGCGCTTGACGACCGGATCGCGTGCGCGGCGCCGTCGTGCTACGTGACGACCCTCGAGCGGCTCTTCGCGACGATCGGGCCGCAGGACGGCGAGCAGAACATCACGGGGCAGGTCGCCTTCGGCATGGAGCAGACCGACTACGTGACGATGCGGGCGCCGCGGCCGACGCTGATGTGCGTCGCGACGCAGGACTTCTTCGACATCCAGGGCGCGTGGACGACGTTTCGCGAGGCGAAGCAGATCTACGGGTTGATGGGCCACGCGGAGCGCATGGATCTCTTCGAGTACAACGACAAGCACGGCTTCTCGAAGCCGCGCCGCGAGGCGGCGATGCGCTGGATGCGCCGCTGGCTCCAGGGCATCGACGACGCGCCGGTCGAGGGCGACTTCGCGGTCTTCAAGGAGCAGGACCTCTGGTGCACCCCGAGCGGCCAGGTGCTGGCCGACCTCAAAGGGAAGTCGGTCTTCGACTTCATCGCCGCGCGCGAGAAGGAGTTGGCGGCATCGCGATCCGTCCGTGGCAAGAGAGCGGACTTGGAGGCTGAGGTTCTGCGATTCCTCGCTCTCGAGCGGCTGACGTCACCACTCCCTCATGCCGATCCCATACAAGGCACCGTCCTTGCGCGGGAGGGGTACGAGATCCGAAAAACGCCGTTCAGGACGCGGTCGGGGCTCATTCTCCCCTCGCTCATCCTCCTGCCGAAGGAACAACCGAAAAGCCAGGCGATCTATCTGGACGGTTCCGGCAAGTCGATCGATGCGGCGATGGAGGCTTCCGCCAAACAGGGGCGGATGGTCATCACCCTCGACCTCCGGGGCACGGGGGAAACCGCCCCCGAGGGAAAGGCCGACCCGTTCGGGCTCGAATGGAAGGAAGCCTTTCTGTCGCTTCACCTGAATCAACCCCTCCTGGGGCAACGGATCCAGGATGCGCTGGAGGTGCTTCACACCTGGCGGATTCCCGACCTTCACCTGGTGGGGAGGGGAGCCGGAGCACTCGTGGCGCTGCACGTGGCGATCTTGGAGCCAGGCGTGAAAGAGGTATCCCTCGAAAACATGGTGCTTTCGTGGTCTGCAGTGGCCCGAGCGTCTCAGAGTCGGGGTCAGCTTGCCAATGCGGTTCCGGGAGTGCTTGCCTCGTACGACCTCCCCGACCTGGCGGCGTCGATCGCTCCGAGACGGCTGACGATCCGAAATCCCGTCGACGCAATGGGCAAGCCCGTCACGCAACCCGAGCTCGAGGCGGCGTACTCAAAGGCGCGCGAAGCGTACAAGGCCGCGGGGGCCGAGAAGAACTTGGTCCTCGAGGTCAAGCCGTGAGCTTGATCGTCGCACTTCTCCTCGCGCAGGACGTCCTCAAGCCCGAGGACCAGCCGCGCACGATGCTCTACCGGTACCTCGTGGCCGAGTGCGGGAAGAAGTTCGACGACCGACGCAAGGCGATCGAGGCGCTCAAGAGCCCCGACAACGTCCGGAAGCGGCAAGCGGAACTGCGCGCGAGGCTTCTCGAGGTCCTCGGCCCCTTCCCGGAGAAGACGCCGCTCAACGCGCGCGTCACCGGGACGCTCAAGGCCGAGGGCTACCGGATCGAGAAGCTCGTCTACGAGACCCGCCCCGACCACTACGTCCCCGCGAACCTCTACGTGCCCGACGGCAAGGGACCGTTCCCCGGCGTCATCTTCCCCCTCGGCCACTACGGCTTTCCGAGAGGGGCCGAGGAGTACCAGCGCTTCTGCATCCTCATGGCGAAGAACGGCTTCGTCGTCCTCACGTACGATCCCGTCGGCCAGGGCGAACGGTTCCAGCTGATCCGGCCCAACGCCGGGCCCATCGCGCAGGGCACGGGCGAGCACATGCTCGTCCACACGGGCGCGCTCCTCGTTGGCAACTGCGCCGCGACCCACTTCATCTGGGATGGGATCCGCGCCTTGGACTACCTGCAGGCGCGCCCCGAGGTCGATCCCAAGCGCCTCGGCTGCACGGGCAACTCCGGCGGAGGCACGCTCACGTCGTACCTGATGGCGGTCGACGAGCGGATCGACTGCGCCGTCCCCAACTGCCACGTCACGACGCTCGAGAAGCTCCTGGTCACCGCCGGGCCGCAGGACGGCGAGGCGAACATCCCCGGCCTCGTCTCCTTCGGCATGGAGCACGCGGACTTCTTCCTCCTCCGCGCGCCGCGGCCCTCGCAGATCAGCTGCCCGACGCGCGACTACTACGACATCGCCGGAGCGTGGACGACGTTCCGCGAGGCCAAGCGCGTCTATGGCATCCTCGGCCACCCCGAGCGGATGGACCTCTTCGAGTTCGACGACAAGCACTCGATCGCGAAGCCGTTCCGCGAGGCCGACCTGCGATGGATGCGGCGCTGGCTCATGGGCATCGACGACGCGGCGGTCGAGGGGGACGTCGCGATCCTCAAGGACGCCGAGCTCCAGTGCACGAATTCGGGCCAGGTCATGAAAGAGTTCCCCAAGGCGCGCACCTCGTTCGACTTCAATGCCGATCGCGAGAAGGAACTCGCACCGTCGCGCGGAAAGCTTCCGAAGGAAGACCTGCTGAGGGAGGTCCACCGCCTCGCGGGTATCGACAAGCCCATCATGGTGGCGGCCTCGACGGTCCCGACTCCCCTGGGGCGTCGCGAGGGTTGCATCATCCGGGGGACCGTGTACACGACCGATCCCGGCATCCGGGTCCCCGCGCTGCGATTCACGCCCGAGGTCCGGAAGCCGGGGCTCCCGGTCGTCTACGCCCACGGGGAGGGGAAGTCAAAAGGCGACGTCGACGCGTGGGTCCGGGCGGGACGCGAGGTCACGTTGCTCGACCTGCGCGGCTGGGGCGAGACGGAACCCGAGACCCCGCGGAAGGATTGGGCCCCGTTCTTCAAGGCGGACTGGAAGGAAGTCCACGTGGCGCTCTATCTCGCGCGGCCGCTCGTGGGCCAGCGCGCGCGGGATTTCCTCTCGGTGATCGACTCGGATGTCCACGCGGTCGGCGTCGGGGCCGCGGCCCCGGCCGTCCTCCACGCGGCGGCGTTTGAGCCGAGAATCAAGGAGATCACGCTCGACGGCATGGTGATCTCGTGGTCGAACGTCGCGAAAAGCGCGGTGACGTACAACCAGTTCACCAACGTCGTGCCGGGCGCGCTCAAGGTCTACGACCTTCCCGACCTCGCGGCGACGCTGGCGCCACGTCCGCTGGCCATCATCAACGTCGTCGACGCCGCGGGCAAGCCGGTCACGCAGGAGGAGCTTGAGGCGGCGTACGCGGTCACGCGCGCGGCGTACGCGGCGGCGGGGGCGGAGAAGAACCTCGTGCTGGAGGCGAAGAAATGAGCGCTCTTTTGACTCTCCTCCTGGCTCTCCAGCAGGAAGACCTCACCGTCCTCAAGCCCGCGGACCAGCCCAAGAAGATGCTCGAGACCTTCCTCCTTGCGGAGTGCGCCAAGTTCTTCGAGACGCGGCGGAAGGCGGTGGCCGAGTTCCGGACGCCGGAGGACGTGCTGAAGCGCCAGCAGGACCTGCGCGCGCGGTTCATCGCGGCGCTGGGCGGGTTCCCCGAGAAGACTCCGCTCAACGGGCGCGTGACGGGAAAGGCGGATCGCGACGGCTACCGGATCGAGAAGGTCATCTACGAAAGCCGGCCGGACCATCACGTGACCGCGATCCTCTACCTGCCGCCGGGCCGCGGCCCGTTCCCGGGCGTGATCATGCCGATGGGCCACAGCGTGAACGGCAAGGCGGCCGACTATGCCCAGAAGGGGTCCATCCTCCTCGCGAAGAACGGCATCGCATGCCTCAACTACGATCCGATCGGCCAGGGTGAGCGGATGCAGCTCCTCGACGCCTCCGGCAATCCCGCGATCAAGGGGAGCACGACCGAGCACACGCTGATCGGAACCGGCGCGCTCCTGGTGGGATGGAGCGCCGCGAGCTTCCGCATCTGGGACGGGATCCGCAGCCTCGACTACCTCGCGGGCCGGCCCGAGATCGATCCGAAGCGCCTCGGGTGCACCGGCTGCTCGGGCGGCGGCACGCTCACGTCGTACCTCATGGCGCTCGACGAGCGGATCTTCGCGGCCGCGCCCTCGTGCTACCTCACGAGCCTCGAGCGCCTCTTCGCGACGATCGGGCCGCAGGACGCGGAGCAGAACATCACGGGCCAGGTGGCGTTCGGGATGGAGCACGCGGACTACGTCCTTCTCCACGCGCCGCGTCCCACGCTCATGCTCACGGGGACGCGCGACTTCTTCGACATCCAGGGCGCGTGGACGACATTCCGCGAGGCGAAGAAGATCTACGGGATCTTCGGTCACGCGGAGCGCATGGACCTCGCCGAGTTCGACCAGCCCCACGGCTACCCGAAGACGCACCGCGAAGGCGCGGTCCGGTGGATGCGCCGGTGGTTGCTGGGCGTGGACGACGCGATCGTCGAGCCCGACCTTCCGATCGAGAAGGACCAGGACCTCTGGTGCACGCCGACCGGACAGGTCCTGAGCTCTCTCAAGGGGAAGTCCGCGTTCGACCTCACGGCGGATCGCGCGGCGGAGCTCGCGGGAAAACGGGGCGGCATGGGTCGCGCTGAGTTGCTGGCGGAGGTCCGCCGCCTGATCGGCATCGAAACGACCTGGACGCCGGTCCGCGAGGCCCAGCTCCTGCAGGGTGTTCTTCAGCGCAATCGTTACGTCATTCGGAAGGGCTACGCCGAGACGGAGCCGGGGGTCAAGGTCCCGTTCCTGAATTTCGCGCCGGAAAAGTCTGATCAGCGGTCCGTGCTCTACGTGGCGGGCGAGGGGAAGGCGGCCGCGAGCGGCCCCGTGGAACGCCTGGCCCAGGCGGGCTTCGACGTCGAGGCCCCGGATCTCCGGGGCGTGGGCGAGACGGCCGGCTCCGAGTCCAAAGAGGCCTTCCTCTCGATTCATCTCGCGCGGCCGCTCCTCGGGCAGCGCGTGAAGGATGTCCTGACGTTCGTCGCGCGGAAGCAGAAGGTCCATGCGGTGGGGACGGGGGCGGCGGCGCCGGTGGTGCTCCACGCGGCGGCGCTCGATGAACGGATCGAGAAGGTGACGCTCGAGGGCATGGTGCTCTCGTGGACCGCCGTCGCCCGCACGCCGCTCGGCAAGGGCCAGCTCGCCAACGTCGTCCCCGGCGCGCTCAAGTCCTATGACCTGCCCGACCTCGCGGCGTCGATCGCCCCGCGGCCGCTCACGATCCAGAACCCCGTCGATGCCGCGGGCCGGCCCGTCTCGCAGGCGGACCTCGAGGCCGCTTACGCGACGGCGCGCGAGGCCTACAAGGCGGCCGGCGCCGAAAAGAATCTGGTCTTGGAGGCGCAGAAATGACCGCGCTCCTCGTGGCACTTTCGGTCGCGGCGCAGGCCGGCGACTTCGCAAAGGACCGGCTGGTCAACTGGCACCACTGGCGCGGCCCGAACGGGAACGGGTTCTCCCCCAACGCCGACCCGCCCGTCGAGTGGAGCGAGACGAAGAACGTGAAGTGGAAGATGGAGCTTCCCGGCTCCGGTTCCGCCACGCCGGTCGCCTGGGGGGACCGGATGTTCCTCCTGGCCGCGATCGACACGAACAAGGAGGCCACGGGGAAGGCGGCCACGATCCACCGATTCGAGGTGATCTGCCTCGACCGGGCGACGGGAAAGACCCTTTGGAGCCGGACGGCGGTCGAGGAGGCCCCGCACGAGGGTCGCCACGCGACGAACACGTACGCGTCCGGCTCGCCGATGACCGACGGGAAGATCCTGGTCGCCTCCTTTGGGTCGCGCGGGATCTTCGCGTACGATCTCGACGGCGCTCTCAAGTGGAAGCGGAACCTCGGCGAGATGAAGATCAAGGTCGGGTTCGGCGAAGGAGCGTCTCCCGTCCTCTGGGGCGACTCGGTCGTCGTTCTCCGGGACCACGAGGCGGGCTCGTCCCTCACGTGCCTCGACGCGAAGACGGGCGAGCCTAAATGGAAGCAGGACCGGGACGAGGGGACGACGTGGACCTCCCCGTTCGTGGTCGAGCGGGACGGCGTGACCCAAGTCGTGGTGAACGGGACGAAGCGCACGCGGAGCTACGACCTCGCGACCGGCAAGCTCGTGTGGGAGTGCGGCGGGCAGGGCATGAACCCGATCGCGCTGCCGGTAGTCCGCGAGGGCCTCGTCTACTGCATGACGGGGTACAAGGGGTACGCCGTCTGTGCGATCCGCCTGGATTCAAAAGGCGACGTGACCGGCACCGGGCAGGTCGCCTGGAAGCGAAACGACTCGGGGCCGTACGTCGCCTCGCCGCTCCTCTATGACGACCTCCTCTACTTCGGTAAGGAACGCGAGGGGATCCTCACCTGCGTCGAGGCGTCGACGGGAGCGCTGAAGTTCGGCCCCGAGCGCCTGCCCGGCATGGACGTGATGTACGCGTCGCCGGTCGGCGCGGCCGGCCGGGTCTACCTCGCCGGGCGGAGCGGCACGGTGGTCGTCCTCAAGCACGGCCCGGCGTTCGAGGTCCTCGCCACGAACAAGCTCGGCGAGAGCCTCGATGCGTCGCCGGTCCTGCTCGGGAAGGAACTCTTCCTGCGCGGCGAGAAGCATCTCTACTGCATCGCGAGGGAGTGACCGCCGCTTTTCGCGCACCCCGCGTGTAACCTCCACGTCTAAAGGGTGTTCTCTGATCCGTACCGTTCGGAGGCCTCCATGAGCGTGATGGTCGCGATCCTCCTGCTGGCCGGCGAGCCCGACGACGATCTGGCCGCGCTTGGCCGGGACCGCGCGCAGATGCGCGAGGCGCGGGTCGAGGCCGACCGCCTCCGGAAGGCCGCCCACGAGGCGCTCGATCGCGGCGAGTACGACGCGGCCGCGACACACCACCGCGCGTCCCGCGGGTTGGAGGGCAAGATCGCTGATTTCCGGAAGCGCGAGGGGGGCACCGTGCGAACGATCGCCGAAGGGCTCTTCCCCCGGCTCGACGACGACGCGGTCGAGGTGCGCGAGAAGGCCGAGCGCCAGCTCGTCAAGCTAGGGCCCGCCGCCGTCCCGGTCCTCGAGGAGGCGCTCAAGGGCCGTAGTGCCGAAGCCACGTACCGGATCCGCACCGTCCTCGAACGGCTCCGGCGGATGGAGATCGATATCGACGGTCACCTCCGCCAGTGGGCTTCAACCGCGACCGCATCCTCGGAGTACACGAACACCGACTGGTCGGCGATGCAGGCGACGGGCAAGCCCGACACGCTGGCCGCCGGCGACGCGCGCACGGCATGGGCCTCGTTCGAGGCCGACGGGGGCGAGGAATGGCTGGAGCTGGGCTACGAGAACGCCGTGATCCCCGGGCGCGTCCGCGTCCACGAGACCTACAACCCCGGCGCGGTCGTCAAGATCGAGGCGAGGGACGAGAAGGGCGAGTGGCGGATTCTCTGGCAGGGCCGCGACCCGATCCGCGAGGGCATGGGCTGGCTCGAGGTCGACGTGACGGCCGCCTTCGCGACCCGCGCGATCCGGCTGACGCTCGACAGCGCAAACGTCCCCGGCTGGAACGAGATCGACGCGGTCGAGCTCGTTGGCGACCCGGTGCCCTAATGAGGCTTGCCCATAGGCTCCGGGATCGGATGGTCGCGAATTGGTGCACCGCTCAACCCGAAGTGATTCACGTAGCGATAGGAAGCGGAGAGCGTGAGAAGATGCAGGGCGGTGGTTTTAAGTTTCTCCTCGAGACTTTCCCCCTCCCACGCCCCGTCGCCACAGTGATTCTCGCTTTTCGGCCGTGTCGAGAGCAGCCAATCCGGGAGAAAGGAGCTCCAAGCCTTCCAGGCAATGGAGTCAGTCCCGCCGGTCTGGAAGATCGCCAGGGTTGTGAACAGCCGTTCTTCGGGCGTCTGTTTGTCCTCCATCGACTGGAGAAGACGCCCCGCATGATCAGCATCGCGGACCCTGCTCCGTCGTGCCTTCAGGATGGAGCCCGCGCTTACGCCCAGGAAGTCCTCCAGGACCGAGCTCTCCTTCTCAAGCACTTCCAATTCCTTCCCGAAAGGACCCGGGATATCGTCAAGGTTCGCAGAGCCTAGGGCCATGGACTTCCAAGCGCTGAACCGTGACCCCGACCGCTGCAGCCGGGTAATTCGGCCCGCGGCCAGCTCCGCAGGTTCCTTTAGGGGCACCGAGGCGGTACAGCCGTAGGCCTCGAGGATCGCCAGCGAGGCGACGGCGTCGGCCACCGGATCCCCGGCGTCAAACGTGCCCTCCGCTTCAGCCTTGTGGGTCAGCCAAAGGATCCCCTTCTTGACGATCTCGCCGTACTTGAAGCGCCTTGAGGAATTGAGAGGATCGGAGAACTCGTCGCGGGACATATGGGTGTAGCCGGCCGCCAGGAAGCAGAGGAGGGCGAGGCCGGTGATTTCAACGTCGGATTGCTGCCCGCCTTGGACGGCCGGAGAAGTCCGCCATCGGTTTTCCTGCTGGTCCCAGAGATGTTCGAGCGCGCTCCGGCTCCGACTGCGAGTTTCAAGGTCGGAGGACCGGAGGGCCCGCTGAAGCGAAGGGACGGCCGGGAGTCCGAAGAGGCGGAGCCGGGCCTCCGCGGCGTCCCGGGTTTCGATGCAATCGCCCTCCAGGTCCTTGATCAGGCGGCCGACCACTCGATCCGTCGCGGCATCGATCGCGAGCGGAAGCGGGGTATCAATCGGGAGCCGAACGCTGCACCGACAGTGGCCGGGGGTCGCGCCCCACGAGCCGTCCTCGTTCTGGTGGCGCGCCAGGTAGAGAAGCCCGTCGCCGACGGGGTTCCGGGTGGCCTTTCAAGGACTGGCCAGGAGAACCAGCACCGTGATCCAGGTCATTGAGGTCCAGACGGACGCCGGCGGCGAAGGTTCACCGGAATCGGCATCCGAATATTTGCACCGCTTTCCCGACGCGGCGGGCACCCCCTTGTAGTATGAGGGCAGAGGCCGTCGACACGATGGATTCGATCCCTTCCCAGGCCGACGACGCGGCCCTGCTCCGCGCGTTCTGCGAGCGCCACGACCGGCAGGCGATGAACACGCTGTTCGCGCGGCACGCCGATGCCGCGTACCGGACGGCGCTCCGCCTGTGCCGGAACGCCGCCGACGCCGAGGATGCCGTCCAGTCCGCCTTCATCGAGGTCCTGCGCCGCGCGGCGCAGTATCGGGGAGAATCCGCCGTGAAACCATGGATCCTGGGATTCGTCGTCAACGCGACGCGCCACAAGGCGCGCGAGGAGGGACGCCGCGGCGCCCGGGAGGAGAAGGCCGCCGTGCGCGAGTCCGTCCAGTCCGCCGAGTCGGAGGCCCGCGAGGCCGTGCGCTCCGCCGTCCACGCGCTGCCCGACCACTACCGCGCGCCCGTCTGGCTCCACTACTGCGAGGGGCTCTCCTCGGGCGAGGTCGCCCAGGCGCTCAGCCTCCCCGAGAACACCGTTCGGAGCCAACTTTCTCGCGGCGTGGAGCAGCTCCGCGAAGTGCTTGCCGTCAGCATGCCGGTCCTTTTGGCCGCGCTCGCGGGCGCGGCGGTCGAGTTGGCCCCCGCGACGCTCACCTCCTCGCTCTCCACGCTCGCCGCCGGCGCGGCGCCGGCCGCGGTCAAGGCGGGGTTCGCCGCGAAGCTCGCGGCCGGGACGGTCGCGCTCGCGGCGATCGTCAGCACGGCCGCCTTCGTCGGCTGGGGAGGGGTGCAGGACGATCCGCCGCCCCCCGACCTCGAGCAGGTCGACCGGCGCGTCCGCGAGTGGCAGCCGCGGCCCGACGAGCGGCGCTTCGACGAGATCGCGTGGGCGAAAGTCCTGCCCGAGGCGATCCGCCTCTCGAAAGAGAGCGGCCGGCCCGTCTTCGTCCTCGCCCACGTCGCCCACGTGAACACGGGGCGGGGGGACGGCGGCGCGATGAGCTTCCGCGCGGGCCCACTCTCCGACTCGCGCGCGATCGCGCTGCTCAACCGACGGTTCGTGCCCGTCTACTGCGACTCCGAGGACCGCTCGAACGCGGAGCACTCCCGCATTTACCGCGAGGCTCTCCAGAAGAAGCTCCTCGCGGGCAGCGAGTGCCTCTACTTCCTCGATCCCGACGGGCACGTCATCGACTCGATGCACGTCTGCAATACGAAGACCGCCGAGTTCCTCGCGCGGCTCGAGAAGCTGGCCGGGCCGGAAGGAGAGCCGCTTGCTCCGCCCTCGCCGCAGTCGCGGCCGCCGTTTGCCGACGGGCTGGTCCTCCACGTCACCGCGCGATACCTGGAGAAGGACGGGAGCGTCGACCTCAAGAAAGGGAACTACCACGAGTTCCCCGCGGAAGAGTGGCTCGTCCTGTCGCGCGAGGAGGCGGCCGGGCTTATTCCCCCGGACCGCGGGTCGATCGACGTCGCGCCGCCGCTCGCCGCGAAAATCCTTTCGCACTTCTACCCGCTGACGGCGAACTTCTCGGACGCCCCGGCAGGCGCGATCCTCGAGCACTCGCTCAAGGCGCGGGTCGCGGCAATCGGGAAGGAGACGTGGTGGGTGCGCCTCGAGGGCCGGGTGAAGATCCGCCACCCGTTCTTCGCGGACAAGGACGAGCGGATCGCCGAGGCGGACTTCAAAGGCTACGTGGCGGTCGACCGGGCCACGAAGCAGGTGCGCTCCGTGCGGCTTGCCACCGAACGTGGCACGTACGGCAAGGAGATGTTCGGCGTCGCGATCCGGTCCTTTCCGTAAGGGAGACCCGCCATGAGAACCCTCGCGCTCACGTTCTGCCTCGCGCTCGCCCAGGAGAAGGACCTCGCCTGGGTCGACGCGCGCGTCGCCGAGTGGCAGATGAAGCCCTCGGAGCGGAAGTTCGACCAGGTCGGCTGGCTGACCGACATCCGCGCGGGCCTCGAGCTGGCGAAGAAAACCAACCGGCCGCTCTTCCTGTTCACGCACGACGGGAGGATGGCGATCGGGCGCTGCTGAGGCGGCGCGAACTCGCTGAGGGCGGTCGCCCTCTCGAACGACGAGGTCATCCGGCTCCTGAACGCCTACTTCGTCCCGGTCTACACGTCCATGGAGGACTACACCGCGACGTCGATCGCCGTGTCGAACGAGGAGAAGCAGGCGTACCAGAAGATCTACCGCGGGGCGCTCGCGAAGAAGCTCTCGACCGGCACGGTGCACCTCTACTTCGTGTCGCCGGACGGGGAGGCGCTCGACACGATCCACGTGGCCCACGCGAAGACCGAGAAGGTGATCGCGACGGCGAAGTCGGTGATCGAGAAGCTGGGGACCGCGGAGGGGAAGACGCTGGTCGAGCCGAGGCCCCAGGCGGTGACGCCCAGGGCGGAGGAGGGGGCGCTCTCGCTCCACCTGGTCGCCCGCGGGGTTCCGGGGAAGGTCGCGGGTTTCTGGCAGGAGCTGCCGGGCGAGGACTTCATCACCTACTCAAAGGAGGAGCAGGCGAAATTCCTTCCGGCGGGAGGCGCGAAGGAGGCCGAAGTGGACCGCGAGGTCGCCCTCAAGCTCCTGAATCACTTCTTCCCGTCGACCGAGAACAACGACATCGGGAAGAACGAGATCGAGCAGGTGTCGATGAAGGCGACGCTCGTCGCGCCCGGGAAGGTCCGGCTCGATGCGACGCTGCGGATGAAGCACCCCTTCTACCACAAGAAGGACGAGTCGACCGTGGATGCGGTCGCGGTCGGCGTCGTGGACTTCGAGGGGGCGAAGGTCGTGAAGTTCCGGATGGCGACGGAGAAGGCCACGTACAACGGCGGCACGTTCGGTGTCGCCGTGAGGGAGACCCGATGAGAACCCTCGCGGCATAACACAACAGACCGTCTATTTTGTTGCACGCCTCAGGACCCGATCGAAGAAGGCCTCGACCGGCTCCTCGGGGTTGCCGCCGCGGAAGCCGTGGCCCTGGTCCTTCAGGACGGTCAGCTTCGAGTCCACGCCCGCCTTCTGAAGGGCCTCCAGGAGCATCTCGCTTTGCGAGAGCGGCACGAGGTCGTCCTTGTCGCCGTGCATGATGAGGAACGGCGGGTCGTCCTTCGTGACATAGGTGATCGGGTTGGCCTTCGCGACCTTCTCCTTGTTCTCCTGGATCGCGCCGCCGATGAGCTGCGATTCAGGCGAGTTGGCCGCGTCGTGGTCGATCTTGTTCTGGCCCATCTTGAGGAAGTCGGTCGGGCCGAACCAGTCGGCGACCGCCTGGACCCGGCTCGATTGATCGGCCCAGCCGCCCGCGCCCTCGAGCTCCTTGACGCCGCCGGACGTCCCGACGAGCGCCGCGAGGTGACCGCCCGCCGAGGGGCCCCAAACCCCGATCCGGTCGGGGTCGATCCCGTACTCCTTTGACTTCGCGCGAAGGAATCGGATCGCGCACTTGCAATCCTCGATCTGCGCGGGGAACTTCGCCTCCTGCGACAGACGGTACTCGATCGAGGCGCCGAAATAGCCCTTCGCGGCCAGGCGCGAGAGCGGACGGATCCCTGCGTCGCGGCTCCCCGCCTTCCAGCCGCCGCCGTAAATGTAGACCACGACGGGCATCGGCTCTTTCGGGGGGGTCTTCGGCTTCACGAGATGCATCTTCAGCGCCCGCTCGCCGCCCTTCCCGAACTCGACGTCGCGGACGATGTCCACATCGGGCGGGGCCTGCGCGAGGATAAGGACGAGGGCGAGCAGCGTTTTCATCAGGGCCTCCGAAATCTCGGGACAGGGGGCCAGCGTTTCATTATGGTAACGGACTCACAAGGAGAAATCTCATGAAGAAAGCGATGCTCGTGCTGGCGCTCGTCGCGCCGTGCCTCGCGGCGGCCCCGGCCCGCGACAACGGGTTCCTCGACAAGACGATCGAGCACGAAGGCGCTACGATCAAGTACGTAGTCTTCGTGCCCAAGGGATACACCCCCGAGAAGCCCCACGCAACGATCCTCTTCTTGCACGGTTCGGGCGAGCAGGGCGACGACGGGCAGAACCAGGTGAAGGTCGGCCTCGGCGCGGCGATCAAGAAGGCCGAGGAGAAGTGGAACTACATCGTCATCTTTCCCCAGAAGCCCAAGGGCCGCGGCGGGTTCATGGAGCACGAGAAGCTGATCCTCGACATGATCGAGAAGACCAAGAAGGAGTACAAGGTCGACGAGAAGCGCCTCTACATCACGGGCCTCTCGATGGGCGGGATGGGCACGTGGTCGCTCATCTGCAAGTATCCCGACATGTTCGCCGCCGCCGTGCCGGTGTGCGGTCGCGGGAATCCCGCCGACGCGGCGAAGATCAAGGACTTGCCGATCTGGAACTTCCACGGCGACAAGGACAACGCCGTGCCCATCAAGGGCTCGCAGGAGATGATCGACGCGATCAAGGCCGCGGGCGGAAACCCCAAGTTCACGATCTACCCGGGCGTCGGCCACAACTCCTGGGACAAGGCGTACAACGACGAAAAGCTGGAGGAGTGGTTCATCCAGCATGCGAAGAAATAGCCTCGCGGGGCTCGCCCTCCTCCTGCTCGCGGCGGCGCCGCCGCAGGAGAAGGCCTCTTGGGATCTCGAGGCGCTGGGGAAAGCGCCCAAGACGCAGCCCTCCGACCAGTTCAAGATCGAGGGGCTGCAGGAGTTCTTCTACGAGGGGCTCCCGTACCAGGGCAAGCCGACCCGCGTCTTCGCCTTCTATGGCGCTCCCAAAGTCGAAGGAAAAGTCCCCGCCATGGTCCTCGTCCACGGCGGGGGCGGCACCGCGCTCTCTGACTGGGTGAAGCTCTGGGTCTCGCGCGGGTTCGCGGCGATCGCCATGGACCTCTGCGGCTGCGTGCCGCGCAAAGGGAAGAGCGGCTGGGAGCGCCACCCGGACGGCGGCCCGCCCGGCTGGGGCGGCTTCGACCAGGTCGACCAGCCCGAGAAGGACCAGTGGACGTACCACGCGGTCGCCGACGTGATCCTCGCCCACTCGCTCCTGCGTTCCTTCCCCGAAATCGACGCGGAGCAGATCGGGATCACCGGTATCTCGTGGGGCGGCTACCTGACCTGCATCACGGCGAGCGTCGACGCGCGCTTCAAGTTCGCGGCGCCCGTCTACGGCTGTGGGTTCCTGGGCGACGACTCGACGTGGCTTGCCACCTTTGAAAAGATGGGGAGGGAGAAGGCCGCGAAGTGGCTCGGTCTCTGGGACCCGTCGCAGTACCTCAAGCAGGCGAAGATGCCCTTCCTCTGGGTGAACGGGACGAACGACTTCGCCTACCCCCTCGACTCGTACCAGAAGTCCTACCGGCTGCCGGAGACGCCCCGCACGCTCGCGATCCGGATCCGGATGGCCCACGCGCACGGCGGCCCGGGCGAGAAGCCCGAGGAGATCCACGCCTTCGCGAACGCGATCTTCAAAGGGGGCGTGCCGCTCGCGAAGATCACGGGGCAGGGCGAGGGGTGGGCGACGTTCGAGTCGAAGGCGCCGATCGCGAAGGCCGAGCTCTGCTTCACGAAGGACGTTGGAAAGTGGCAGCCGCGGAAGTGGGAGAGCGCTCCGGCCGCGATCGACGGCAACAAGGTCACCGCCGTGCTGCCCGAGGGCGTCAAGGCCTGGTACCTCAACCTCGTCGACGACCGTGGCCTGGTCGTCAGCACGGAGCACGTCGAGTCGAAGTGAAGCACCTCCGCGCGGCCGCCGTCCAGATGACGTTCGCGACAACGGTCGGCGGCAATCTCGAAAAGATCCGGGCCGCGCTGGCCGGGGCGTCGCGACAGAAGGCGGACGCCGTCCTCTTCCCCGAGTGCGCGACCACGGGCTACACCTATGACTTCCGTTCTCTCCGTCCCGGCGAGGTCCGCGACGCGCTGGCCGTGGTGGGCGAACTCGCGCGCCACTATGGCCTAAACGTCCTCGTGGGCTCCCCGCTCTTCGTCGGCAAGAAGATCTACAACTCGCTGGTGGTCTTCGATCGGAAAGGACGCGCCGTCCACGCCTACGCGAAGTGCCAGCTCACGGATCTCGACCGGAAGACCTTCGTGCCCGGCGACGCGGTGGCGCTGTTCAAGATCGACGGGGTGGCCGCGACGGCGATCATCTGCCACGAGCGGCGCTACCCGGAGCTCGTGCGGCTCGCCGTGATGGCGGGCGCGAAGATCGTCTTCCATCCGAACGCGGGGCTCGACACGCTCGCGGTCTCGAAGACCAAGCGCGACGGCTGCGACGGGATCGACGCGCGCGCCTTCGAGAACGCGGTGTACTACGTGTTCGCGAACTCGGTCGGGCCGCAGGGCGCCGGGACGTGGTCGGCGGGCGACTCGAAGATCGTCGCGCCCGACCGCACGCGCCTCGCGCTCGCCGACAACGAGGGCGAAGGGGTGATCGTCGCGGACCTCGACCTGTCGAAGGCGACGGGGAAATACGCGGCCGACAGCCTCGTCCATCCGCGGTTCCTCTCGTCCCACTGGAAGCGGATGGTCGCCGATGTCCGCCGCCGCGCGGCGCAGTCGCTCCGGCGGCTGGGCCTCGAATGATGATTGTCCGGGAGCGCCCTCACTTCCCCGTCTCGAGCTTGAAGGTCGCCTTGCCCATCTGCGAGGCGTAGAACAGGCCCAGCGCGGGGTCCCAATCGAACGTGGCGTACCAGCCGGCCTTGGGCATGGAGAACTTTTCCGGCAGCGCCGCGACCGGCTTCCAGGTCTCGCCGCCGTCGGTCGTCTCAAAGATCCCCTTGGCGCCGCCCGCGGCCAGGTGCTTCTCGTTCTTCAGATCGAAGAGCGGCCCGATGCTCGCCTCGACGGCGGTGCCCTGTTTGGCCCAGGTTGCCCCCTTGTCCTTGCTCACCTGGAGCCCCTCCCGGCTCAGCCAGTAGGCGACGCCCTTGTGAATGCGGACCACCCGTCCCCACGGCTCGAGGTCGGAGATCTTCGTCCACGTCTTGCCCGCATCGGTCGATCGCTGGATGCCCTTGCCCTTCATGGTGTGGACGAGCGTTTTCTCATCGAAGATCCCCAGCGCGCCGGTCTTCTCGAATTCCGGGTCGATGAAGAGCTTGTTCCAGGTCTTGCCCGCATCATTGCTGAGGAACACCTCCCCGCCGGTCTCGTGCCGGGCGCCGAGGATGTTCTTCACCGGATCGCCCGACCAGTCGACGGCTGCGTAATCCCAGTTCCGCCCGAGGCCCGTGAACGCGGCCCACGTCTTCCCGCCGTCGGACGTCATGCCGCACTTGCCGTCGAGCATGAAGCACGCCAGCCGCCGGCCGGCCGGGTCGAACTGAAGTGCATACGACGTTTCGCAGCGCCCGCCGATCGCCCCCTCGTCGACGCGCGCGAACGATTTCCCCTGGTCGACCGATTTCCAGATACCCTGCCCCGGCACGATCATGAAGAGATCCCCCGTCGCCGGGTCCACCGTCACGCCGGCCGTCTCCCCGGGCCAGTCGATCTTCTTGGCGTCGTCCTTGAGCTGTTTCACCACCGGCGCGGAGATGTCCGTCCACTTCGCCGCCTGCTCCCCGGCCCCGGCCGCCGCCAGGAGCACGACCGCGAAACTGCACGACCCGAGATGGATCACGAGTGGCCTCCTTCGTCGAATGAAGCGTCACGACGACCGCAATTCTCTATACGCCTCACCGCCCTACATCGCTCCCCAACGCAGCCCATCATTATCGTTTCCGTGGGGCCGCGTTCCTTTGTCTACTATGACATGGCTCCCTCCCAGATCGATCGCGCCTGCCGGGAGGCCCGGGAGGACCCCGATGGCTTCTGGTCGCGGGCCGCAGCAACTCTCCCTTGGCTCCGGAAGTGGGACCGCGTCTTCGAGGGGACCTACCCGACGTTCCAATGGTTCGTCGGCGGACAGACCAACCTCGCGTACAGCGCGCTCGATGCCCACGTGCGCGACGGGCGAGGGGATCGCGCCGCGCTGATCTACCTGAACGAACGCGGGGAGCGAAAGGATTTCACCTTCCGGCAGCTTCTTTCGGAAGTCGAGCGCGTGGCCGCCGCGCTGCGCGGCCTGGGAATCCAAAAGGGCGACCGGATCACGGTCTACATGCCCCTTTGCCCGGAGACCATCTTCCTCCTCCTCGCCACCGTCCGAATCGGCGCGATCCATTCCGTCGTCTTCGCGGGCTTCGGTGCGGGGGCGCTCATGGACCGCATCCGGGCGAGCGGCTCGAGGGCCGTCTTCGCGTCCGACACCTCCTTCCGGAAGGGGAAGGAGATGCGCCTCAAGGAGATCGTCGACGCCGCGCTCAAGGACGATCCTGGCCCCGTCGAGCACGTGGTCGTCCTGCATCGTTCCCCTGGGCCGGTGTCGATGAAGCCGGGCCGGGACATCGAGTGGACGGAGTTCCTCTCTCGCGGCGCGGGTCGCGACGGGGGCTACGTGCCGATGGAGTCGAACGAGCCGGCCTACATTCTTGCGACCTCGGGGACGACGGCTCGGCCGAAGCTCGCGGTCCACACGCACGGCGGGTACCAGGTCGGGATCGCCACCGCCGGCCAGTGGTGCTTCGGGTTGAATCGCGACGACGTCTGGTGGGCGACGTCGGACATCGGCTGGGCGGTGGGCCACAGCTACATCGTTTACGGCCCGCTCATCCTTGGCTGCACGACGGTCGCGTACGAAGGCGCGATCGATCATCCGGGGCCCGAGACGTTCTGGCGCACGCTCCAGGATCTCCGCGTGACGGGGCTCTTCACGTCGCCCACGGCGGTGCGCCTGCTGATGAAATCCGGCGACGAGCCGCGGCGGCCGTTCGACCTCTCCGCGCTCCAGCGGGTCTTCTGCGCGGGCGAGGTGCTCAACCCGCCCGCGTGGGAATGGTTCCAGAAGAAGATGCTGGGCGACCGGATCCCGGTGCTCGACAACTGGTGGCAGACGGAGACGGGCGCGCCGGTCATCGGCAACCCTTATGGACTGGGCGTGCTGCCTGTCCGGCCGGGATCCGCGGGCGTGCCGCTTCCGGGCATGGAGGTGGCGGTCTTCACTCCCGAGGGAAAGCGGTGCGGGCCGGGCGAGAAGGGGATCCTCGTCCTCGAGAAGCCGTTCCCGAGCCTCACGCCGACGCTCTGGGGCGAGCCCGGGCGGTACCAGGCCGACTACTTCTCGAAGATCCCCGGGAAGTACTACACGGGCGACTTCGCCCACATCGACGCCGACGGCTACGTCTGGTTCGGCGGTCGCGCCGACGAGGTGATCAAGATCGCCGCCCACCGGATCGGGACGATCGAGGTCGAGAGCGCGTTCCTCAAGCACCCGGCCGTCGCCGAGACGGGCGCCGTCGGTCGCCCCGACGAGCTCCGCGGCGAGGTGATCGCGGCGTTCGTGGTCCTCAAGCAGGGCCACTCGCCGTCGCCGCGTCTGAAAGAAGAGCTGCTTGCGACCGTGCGCGGCGAGCTCGGCCCGGTGGCCGTGATCGGCGACCTGAACTTCGTCCGGTCGCTCCCCAAGACGCGAAGCGGGAAGATCATGCGTCGCGTGCTCCGCGCGGTGACGCTCGGCAAGGATCCCGGCGACATCACGACGCTCGAGGACGAGGGCTCGGTCGAGGAGGCCCGCCAGGCCTGGCAGGAGATCCGGGAGGCGCTCGATGGGGCGTAACAAGACAAGTTGGCTGATGTGCTACGGCCTCCTGGGGCTGGCGTCGTGTGTCCACGAGGGCTGGTATCCGCACGAGAGCCCGCTCCTCCCGCACCACGTCGACCTCCGGTTCGGCGACGAGACCGACACGATGCCCGCCGGCTGGAGCCTGGGCCCCGTCTCGGCGGTGGCCGTCGATCCGGCGGGGGAGGTCATCGTCCTCCAGCGAGGCAAGAAGGCGGACCCGGTCCTCGTCTTCGACGCGAAGGGGAAGTTCCTCCGCTCGTGGGGAAAGGGGTTGTTCCGAAACCCGCACGGGTTGCGCGTCGATCCCGACGGGAACGTCTGGGCCACCGATGACGAGCTCCATTATGTGATGAAGTTCTCCCGCGATGGGCGGCTGCTGCTCACGCTGGGCCTCCGGGGCGAGCCGGGGGGCGGCGCCGCGAGGTTCGACGGCCCCACCGATGTCGCCTTCACGCCTTCCGGCGACGTCTACGTCTCCGACGGCTACGGCAATTCGCGCATCGCGAAGTTCTCCCGCGAGGGGAAGTTCCTGATGGAGTGGGGAAGGCCGGGGACCGGGCCGGGCGAGTTCGACATTCCGCACTCGATCGCCGTCGACTCGAAAGGCCGCGTCCTCGTCAGCGATCGCGAGAACAACCGGATCCAGGTGTTCGACGCGGATGGGAGATTCCTCCGCCAGTGGACGCACCTCGGCGCCACGCAATGCCTGTTCATCACGCCGAACGACGAGCTCTGGATCATGACCCACCGGGACAACGTCGAGGTCCAGTCGTACGAGACGCTCGCCGGGCGGATCATGCGGATCGACCCGGAGACGGGCGCGATCCTGGGCGTGCTCGAAAGCCCGGGCCACTGGCTCGCGGTCGCCCGCTCCGGCGAGATCTTCGTCGCGAGCATCACGGGGAACGTCTTCCGCTGGCACGCGGGCGATTAGGCGGCGCCTTCTTCCGGACGGCTACTTCGCGGCCGCCCCCCCAGGCCTTGAGCCTTGCCGGATCGGGCTCCCGGAGGGGGCATCCCGCGGCGTGCGCGACGTACTCAAACGCAAAGGCCTTCTCGCTTCCGAAAGCGGTGCGGTGGGTGCAGGGCCGCGGAGCGAGACCCTGGTCCTTCGCCCACTGGAGACGCGCGGGGTCATTGGTCACGACCGCGTGCTCGCCGCATCCGCCGACGCCCACGCGGACGAACCCGCATTTTTTCAGGTCCTCGGGACCGGGTGGCTTCGAGGCCGAAACGTCGCCCCTGCGCTCCGCCTGCGGATCGGGCGGACAAACGGGGCTTAGGGGGAAGCCGGGGAAGGAAGTGAAAGGGAAGCGCCGGAGAAGAGGTGGGAGGTCAGGCTGTCCGGCGCGAGTCTCCGCTCCCCTCGTCGATTTCCCGGAGGAGCTCGCGCACCAGGTTCCGGCTGCGCTCCGTGTGGGCGAAGCGGCAGCCGACCCAGTAGAGGTCGGGAGTCGGGCCCGGCTGGGTCCAGCGGGCCTCGGCGACGAAGTGGCACTCGGAGGCGAGGCCCGGGACATCCAGCGAGATCATCAGCCGATCCTTGCCGGACGCGACGTGCGAACTCAGAAGGCAGCATCCGCCGACGCTCAGGTTACGAACCTGCCCCAGCGCGGGCGTCTCCACCCCGGCGACCTCGCAGGGAAAATCTACCACCTGCCGCGGCTCGCGCTCTTTCATGGCCGTGGAATTCCTCCAGCCCTCATACACCTTCGCCGGTGAAATCGGCCTGAATTTCTTGAGGGCCTCGTCCCCCGGGACCTCGGTGGGCGTGCGCGGCGGGCGGCGGGATGTCTGACCGGTTCCTGCAGCAAGAGGGAAGAAGAGGCCAGAGGGACTGCCATGGGTCGGATGCTGGCGGTGCTGCTTCTCCTGGGCGGCGGCGTCACGTTTGCGCAGGAAGGCAAGGAAGTCAAGGAGGCGAAGTTCCTCCTGGCGTGGGGCCAGAAGGGGGACAAGCCGGGCGAATTCTATTCGCCGATCGGGATCGCGATCAACGCGAGGGACGAGGTCTACGTCACCGACCTGAACAACGGGAGGCTTCAGAAGTTCAGCGCCGGGGGGAAGCACCTGGGGGGATTCGACCTCCCCGTGGACAGCTCCAAGAAGAAGTCGAGCCTGGTCGGGGGGATCGCGCTCGACGACCGGGGGCTGATCTACCTGAGTTTCATGATCCAGCACCGCGTCGGCGTCTTCACGGAGGAGGGCAAGCTCGTCCGCGAGTGGGGCAAGCCGGGGAAAGAGGACGGGGAGTTCAACCAGCCCGGCGGGATCCTTCTCCTGGGCGACGGAACCCTGTACGTGACCGACCAGTGCAACCACAGGATCCAGAAGTTCACGACCGAGGGGAAGTTCCTGGCGAAGTGGGGCGGGCACGGCAAGGAGCCCGGCCAGTTCGGGGCGCCGGACGCGGTTGGCTCGCGGTTCGCGGGTCCGCACTTCCTGGCGAAGGACAGCCAGGGAAGGCTCTACACGACGGAAGGGGTGGCGGGCCGGGTGCAGCAGTTCTCCCCCGAAGGAAAGCCCCTGCTGGCGTGGGGCGACAAGGGAAGCCAGCCGGGCGGGTTCGGCGCCCTCCAGACCCCCTACGCGAAGCAGACGTTCGGGCCGATCGGGATCATGATCGACAAGCACGACCGCGTCTGGGTGAGCAGCCTGAACGACCGCGTGCAGGCCTTCACGCCGGAGGGGAAGTTCCTCCTGTCGATCGGCGGGACGGGGACGGAGCCCGGCCAGCTCGCGCGCCCGCACGGGATGGCGATGGACAGCCAGAGCCGCTTCTACGTCGCCGACGCGGGCAACCAGCGGATCCAGAAGTTCGAGATCCCCGGGCCCTGACCGCCGCGACCCCTACTCCTTGACGAGGAGCACGTGGATCGCCTTGACGATCACGTGGACCTTGTCGCCCTTCTTGAGGCCCAGCTCGTCGAGCGAGTCGGCGGTCATGACGCTCGACATCTTCGAGGCGGGGATGTCGAGTTTCACCTGGGCCATGAGATCGCCCTTTTTGACCTCGGTGACGGTCCCGATGATCTGGTTGCGCGCGCCGTATTTCATGGCTTCCTCCTGGCTGGGTCCTCTCACTTCTCCACTTCGATCGTCGCGGTGAAGAACTGCTCCCCTTTGGGCTCGGCCTTCACGACCCACGCGCCGTCGGGGCCGATCACGCCCGACGGGGCGTTACCCGCGCGTTGGCCCTCGGGGTCGCACGCGTCGACCGTCACGATCCAGGTGCGCGCACCCCGCGCGCGGATCCGCAGGTTCGACTCGTGGTAGGCGCGGTTGAGCGCGAGCTCCTCGCCCTCCGCGAGGCCCGCGTTCACGCTGTGAAAGATCACCCGCGCCCCCTTCTGGGAAAGCTGTTGCGCGAGGTGGGGGTCGTCCATCGGCGTCCACTCCGGGTTGGCCCACATGTCGTTGCACACGAGTCCGCCCACCGTGAGGCCGCCGAGCGCGAACGTTCCGAGCGCCTTCGTCTGGAAGAAATCGATCTCCCCCTTTGACTTCGGATCCGCGACCCGGCGGCAGAGCAGGATCTTCGCGTGGAACCCGAGGAACGCGCCGTCGCGGTCGGTGAAGCGCTGGGCGTCGTAGCGCCGTCCGTCGGCGTCCTGGAAGCAGGTTCCGAGCACGAGCGCCACCTTCGCCTCGCGCGCCTTCTTCACGACCTCGTCCAGGGCCTTCGCGGTCGCCGCGGCGTCGAATTCCGCGAAGTATCCCGAGAGAGATCCCTCGGGCGTGATCAGGACATCGGCCTTCTCACGCGCCGCATGGTCGATCGCCCGAAGGATCGTTTCCAGGTTCTTTCGAACGTCCCGGCTCACGGGAATCTGGGCGCCCGCGACGCGCAGCGTGACCTTCTCGGGCGCCGCCTGGGCGGAGACCGAGAGCAGGAAGGCCCCCAGGATTGCGCGCCTCATATCCGTCCTCCCCGGGCAACTCTGTCGCTAGAGTATAAGGGATGCCAGCCCGGGGCGCCCCTCTCCTCAACCGGCTGCCGTGGACTCGGATCAAGCTCTCCGCGGTGAAGGCCGTCTACCGGCTGCTCCGGCCCATGCTGGGGCGCGGACCGCGCGTCATCGTCCGGGGCGGCATCCGGTACCGCGTCGACCTCTCGGAGGCGATCGACTTCGCGCTCTTCGTCGCCGGGAACTTCCAGGCGCACGTGACGAAGTCGGGGCTCGTCTCGATTCCCGCCGACGCCGTGATCTTCGACGTCGGCGCCAACCTGGGGAGCATGACGCTGGCGTTCGCGCAGCAGGCCCCGCGCGGGCGCGTGGTCGCGTTCGAGCCCACCCATACGGGGTTCGCGCGACTGTGGGAGAATCTCGCGCTCAACCCGGACCTGGCCGTGCGGGTCACCCCGGTGCAGGCGTTCCTCTCCGACCGCTCGGCCGAGCGGCACGGCCTGTCCGCCTGCTCCAGCTGGAAGCTCGATGGGAGCGGCGCCGATCCCCACCCGCTCCACGGCGGGAGCGTCCAGGCGGCCGACGGCGTGCCCGCCTTCTCGCTCGACGACTTCTGCCGCGACCGCGGCGTGGACCGGCTCGACCTCCTCAAGATCGACACGGACGGCCACGAGCTCGCGGTGCTCCGCGGGGCGCGCGCGACCCTCGAACGACTGCGGCCGCCGGTCATCTTCGAGATCGGCCTCTACCTGCTCGAGGAGCGCGGCGTGCGCGTGGAGGAGTACTTCGATCTCCTGGATCCGCTGGGCTACCGGTGGGTCAACTGCAAGTCGGGGCGCGACGTGACGCGGGAGAACGTCCTGCGCGAGATCCCGCTCCGTTCGACGACGGACATCCTGGCGCTTCCCCGGAAATGAAAGCGGCCCCGCCCTCTTTCGAGAGCGGGGCCGCGATACGGTCGTCCTACTGACTACTTGACCTGGACGTGGAAGCCGGCGTCGTTGAGCGCCTTCACCAGCGCGGCGGCGTCGAAGTCGCCCATCACGACGAAGCTCTTCTCCTTGGGCTTCAAGTCGTCGGACTTCACGCCGTCCACCTTGGCCACGACGCCCTTGATCGCCTTGCAGCAGGCGCCGCAGCAGTTGTGCGCGCCCGTGACGGTCAGGCTCTTGACCTTGCCGGCCTTGGCGCCGCTGTCGTCCTTGATCGAGACATCCTTCACGCTCGAGGTTCCGTGCAGGCCCGCGGCCGCCAGGCCGTCGAGCGCCTTCTGGGCGGCCTTCTCGTCGCCCGCCGTGAACGTGACGGTCCCCGCGGCCTTGTCGCACGTGCCCTTGACGCCCGCGGCCTCAAGAACGCCGCCAATCGCCTTCTCGCAGGCGCCGCAGCAGATGTGAACGCCCTTCACCTCGACCTTGGTCTCCGGTCGCGCGGCCACCAGGATCCCCAGGCAGCTCGCCGCGACCAACAGGCTCTTTGCGATCGACTTCATCTCCATCCTCCTTCTATCACCGAACAAAACACCCAACTCATCTACGTTCCTTGGGGGGAGACGATTTCAGCGTGAGGACACCGGGATTGCAAGGAAAACCTTCATCGGCCCGTCGTCCCGCATATAATCGCGGCTCCATGAGATGGCTCCTTCCGCCCTTGCTCCTCCTCATCGCGAACTCACCTTCCTCTCACGCCGCGCAGGAGCGTGCGCCCTACAAAACCGCTTTTCGCGTGATCAACGTCCACGCCCACTGGGACGCGCCGAACGGGGAGGCGGTGGCGGCGCAGCTCGAGGTGATGGACCGGGCCGGCGTCGCGGCCGAGATCAATCTCGACGTCGGCCGCTCCGACGGCACGCTGCCGGCTTGGATCGAGCTCCGGAAAAAGCACCCGGGACGCTTCGTCCTCTTCGCCAAGTTCACGCTCAAGGATTTCGCGCGCGTGAAGGAGCCGGGCTTCTTCGACGACCTCGTCCGCGAGCTTGAGCGTTCCGCGAAAATGGGGATCCAGGGCGTCAAGATGTGGAAGGACCTCGGGATGTACATCCGGGAGGGCCCGGGCGCGCTCCTCAAGGCCGACGATCCGCGGCTCGACCCCTTCTGGGAGAAGTGCGGCGAGCTGGGCCTGCCCGTCCTCTTCCACGCCGCCGATCCCAAGGAGTACTGGTACCCGCTCACCTACAACAGCCTCCACTACGGGTACCGCGCCGACAGCGACCAGCACGACAAGAATCCCGACATGCCGCGCTGGGAGGAGTTGATCCGCCAGCGCGACGCCGTGCTCGCGAAGCATCCGAAGACGACGTTCATCGGCGCCCACTTCGGCAGCCTGACGTTCGAGCTCCAGCAGCTGGCCGGGACGCTCGACAAGTTCCCGAACTTCAACGTCGAGTGCGCCGCGCGGCTGCGGATCCTGGGCCGCCTGAACCCGCAGGCGGTGCGCGACTTCTTCGCGAAGTACCAGGACCGGATCCTCTTCGGGACCGATGGCGGCGTCCTCCTGGGCGGCCGGAAAGCCGGCAGCCCGAAGAACATCACGGTCTATCCCATGGACGATCCCGACTGGAACCGGATTGACCCCGCCGACGCCGAGGCGGTGAAGCGGTGGAAGGACCGGCAGGCGCTCGTCTACAGCCGCTACTTCGAGTACTTCGAGACCGACCGGCTCGACCTGGTCGACCCCACCGGCTTCGCGACCGACACGCTCCGCCTTCGTGGGGCGAAGCTTCCCGCGGAGGTGCTCGAGAAGTTCTACCACGCCAACGCCGAGCGCCTCATCCCCGGTCTTGCGGAGAAGAAATGAAAGCTTCCACCTCTCATTTCGGCCGGAAGGCCAGGAGTCGTCCCGACCGTTCGATGCAGCAGGCGTCGACCGCGTTCGACTCGCAGGCCGCCTCCCGCCACGCGCGGCGGGTCCGGCACCAGGTCCACGCGCGGGTGACGCTCTCGGCCTTGGCGGAGGGACGGCCGCAAAGGATGCAGCGGATGGGGACGGAATCCGCGCTGTCGAAGCTCGCGCACTCCGGACAGTAACGGGCGCGCTCGACGCGCTCGTCGGGCCGGACCAGGACGGCCTGCGCGATATTGGTGACGCAGCAGGATTCCCGGGCGGACTCGGGGCAGGATTTCCGGAGCCACGCTCCCTGCCGGGAACACCAGGACCACTGAAGGATGGCGGTTTCGATTGCGACCGGGGGTTTGCCGCACGTCCAGCACCGGCCGGCTTCATCCATGGACCATTCGCCCTCCTCCGGGGCGAAGCGCCAGCATTCCGGGCAGAAGCGGGTCGAGCTCGAATCGTCCCGGGAAGGTCCGCTGACGGACAGCAGGACGGCCAGGATCGCGGAGAGCCGGATCATCGGTGCCTCCCTTCGAATCTTCTGGACGGAGACAACGCAAAGGCCGGGCCATGCCGCACCCACGTTTCCTCGCGGAGTCCCGCCGGGAAAATGCCCGGGCATGGACTGAAATATTCTGACCGTTCACGAAGTGAACGGACGAAAGCCAGCTGAGGCGCGCGGGTCCGTCCGCGCAGCCAGCCCTCCTCGAGGCCCTCGATTCAAAGGATGCCGAGGTCCGCGCGCGGGCGGGCGGTCCTCTCCAGGCGATCGCGCGCTCGATCCGGAACACACGGATCTGGAGTCTCGAGAATTCCGACCCCGCCCGAGTGGCCGGAGTGCTGCGGAGTCTCCCGCACTGCGGCTGCCCTCCGGAGATCACCCTGGATGATCGCACTCATTCGGTGATCGTGAGAGGCTCGATCGAGGAGCTGGAGATCGCGGAGAAGATCGTCGCGGAGTTAGACCGGCCGTCCGCCGAAACAGTCACGGTCTACGTCACGCGGGGATTTGGGGATGCGGCGAGCCTGGCCCGGCTGCTTCAAACACTCCTGCGCGGTCCGAATCCCCAGCGGTCGCCTCCACCGCATTTCAACGATGATGTGTCCCATGGTGTCAACCGAGAACCACATCCTGCCTTTGTGGACGTGTTCTACGGGGCATGGCTGGAGGGGGTTTGCGAGAGAGGAACGACTTCCAAAAGTAAGTCCGTCCGCGGTCGCATCGTCCCCTCCATCGATGATCGGGCATTGAAGCAGGCCGGCGCGTGGGGACCTCTTCTGGCGAAGGCGCATCAACCGGATGCTGGCTGGGACTGGTCCGAGTTTGTGCGGCAATGCGACCAAGATGAGCGCGCCTGCCTGGGAAAATTCGAAGCGTACACCCTACGGGTGCGGTCAGAAGTGGAAGCACTCATGATTCTGGAGACCATCAAGCATCGCTCGCGGGTAGGATGTCTCCCCTTGGTTTACATCGAATATCTCGCCGTGGCCCCTCACAACCGCCTCGGAGTGCAGGAACCGCGGAAATACCGCCATTGCGGGCAGGCGATGCTCGCGCTGGTGGGCATGCGGAGCAAGGCGCTGGGGTACAGGGGAAGATTTGGCCTGCACTCTCTTTCGGACGCTATTCCCTTCTACCAAGGCTGTGGCATGACGGATCATGGTGCGGATCTCGCAGAAGTGGGACTTCACTATTTCGAGGGGCGGGGTCGGAGCGTATAATGATCTCGGAGGTTGATCGTGGAAATCCGCATCCCCAAGCACTGGATCGAAATCGCTGACAGGATGGAACGGGCCGGCATCGAAGTCGCCGTGATCGGGCGGGACAGGCGCGTCGCTCCCAAGTGGGTGGTCCAGATCACGGTGCGGGTTCCCCAGTCGGGGATGTCCCTCAGCAAACAAGCTCTGAAAACCCTCGGCCGGGATGTAGAGAGGCAAGTCAAGTCCGCGGTCCGCCGTGCGAAATCCGCGAATCGGACCGAGGTGAAGGGGAGCGATTTCCGGCGGCGCGCGTAGCCCGCTTCAGTCACCTCACCTCCCACACCGCGCGGAGCGACTTCGCCTCCTCGCCCGCGACGAGCGAGGCCTCCATGCCGCTCGCCTGCGAAATGTAAAAGATCCGGCCGTTCGAGGCCACCGACCCAAGGCACTCCCGCGAGTCGATCGCCGGGCCCGTCCACATCAGCTTGAAGTTGTTCGAGAGGTCCAGCATGTCCATGTTCGTCCCCAGCAGGTACGGCTCCGACACCGTGAACCGCGTGCACGCGTACTTCAGGTCGAAGTGGGCGATGATCTTTCCGGTCTCGCGGTCGAAGAGCCGGCCACCTTGGTTGCTCGCATTCGAGAAGATGTACTTCTCGCCTACCGTGATGACGTTCACCACCGAGGCCACCGGGTCGGATCTCCAGACGAGCGATCCGTCCTTCGCCGAAAGGCAGAAGATGTACCGGTCCTTCGTCGACTCGTCGGGCGGGTTCCAGCCGCCGAGGTAGAGGCGGCCGTCGCGCCCCGTGAGCGCGCAGCCCGCCGTCACGTAATGCTTCGTCGTCTTCCAGGCGATCTCCCCCGTCGCCGGGTCCAGGCACATCGTGATTCCGTTCGGGCCCTCCGGGAGGCCGCGCTGCTTCCGCTGCGTCGCCGAGTAGCCGAAGAAGATCGAATAGTAGATCTTCCCGTCGAGCACGCAGAGCCCGGCGTCGTTCCCGCCGAAGCCGTACTCGGAGAAATCCTTGTGCCAGGCGAGCCGGCCGGTCTCGACGTCCCACGCCCAGAGATTCGGCTTGTTGTCCTTCGGGTAGTAGGGGTTGTCGTGGGTGTAGAGCCAGCTCATGATCTCCTTGCCGTCGGGCGTCTTCTCGGGATTGCCCGAGAACGTGAAGGCCTTCTCCGATCCCTGCGCGGCGTAGACGCCCGAGCCCGACGCGTAGATCGCGAGCTTGCCCGCGATCACCGGCGGCGCCTGCCGGCTCCAGCTCGGCGTCCCCGTGAAGGGCGCCTCCCAGAGAAGCTTCCCCGTGGCCGCGTCGAGGCAGCGGACGAACGATTTGTCCAGGCCGGCCTGCGGCACCAGGATCTTTCCGTCCGAGTAGATGACCGACGTGAATGAAAGGTAGACACCCGGCCAGTAGCGCCTCCAAAGGAGGCGCCCCGTGTCCTGCTCCACGGCCATGACCTGCCCTTCCGCCGTGTGGGTGTACATCCGCCCGCCGCCGCACACGGGCAGGTGCTTGACCGTGCCCTCGACGCGCCGCATCCACCGCAGCCGCAGCGGCGGCGCAATCCCCTGGTTGTTCGCGTTCGTGCAGCCGACGTCGCCGTAGTTGGTGTACCAGTCGTATTTCGGTCCGGCCAGCGGCCCTACGAGCGGACTCCGGATCTTCGAGAGCTCGAGGTCCTTCGCAGGGAGCGGCGCCGCCCCGTCGGGCGCGAGCACGTAAAGGTAGCCGTCCTCGCAGCCGAAGATGACCCGGCCGTCGCAGACCGCGGCGGGCGCCGTGATCGGCGCGCCGAACGGCGTCTTGAACGACCAGGGCTTGCCGCCCGCCAGCGGGACGACGTAGAGCGAGCCGTCGAGCCCGCCGTAGACCGCCTGCTCCTTGAGCAGGATCGGGGGGGCGATCGAGGGGAAGCCGCCGAGGCTCTGCGGCTTCGCGTCGCCCGCGCGGTGGGCGCAAAACTCCGAGCCCTGCTCCGGACGGACCCGGTAGACGTCCTTCCCGCGGACGCTCGCCGACGAGAAGCTGAGCAATCCGTGCGTGTTGACCGCCGTCTGGGTCCCCGGCACGAACGACGTCTCGAGCTTACCGTCCTTGAGGCGCAGCACCTCGACGCGGCCCCAGTTGTCCCGCCGGTGCCACTGGACGTAGACCGAGCCGTCCTCGCCGACCGACTGCCCGAACGTGGCGGGATACTCCCGGCCGGCGCGCTCCGGAATCTCCCCGACGAGCGCCAGACTCGGCGCGGCCCCCGCGTCCTCGAGGAAGACCGTCCGGCCGCCCGCGGGGATGACGAGCATCTTCCCGTCGAGCGAGAGGTCGCGCGACGCGACGAAGTGGTCCTTCCACGTCACGCGTCCGCTCATGTGCTTCGTCCAGTCCGCCCCGTCCCAGCGGTTGCCGTCGAACTTGAGGACCTCTTTGACGAAGTCCCAGGTCCACGCCACTGTGCCGTCGGGCTCGAACGCGTACGCCTTCGCGCCGAGCGTCACGACGTAGGCCCGGCCGTTCCCGACGACGGGCGTCGAGAAGATCGGGTCGGCGCAGTCGACTTCCCGGACGATCGCGCCGGTGGCGCGGTCGAGGACGCAGTAGTATCCCGCCATCGTCCCGAAGTGGAGGTACTTGCCGACGACGGCCGGCGAGGAGACGTTGTTGCAGTTCCCGTTTCCGCCGCGCGTCGGGGTCCTCCAGAGGACCTTGAGCGCGATCGCGTCGATCGCAAAGGCGACGCCCGAGCCGTCGACGACGTGGATGCGCCCGTCGGCGACGACGGGGGAGGTGAAGATCGCGTCGGTGAGCGGTACGGCGCCCGCGAGGCCGAGCGGTGTTTTTACGCTCCGTCCGGGCGCGTCTCCCGAGTGCCGGGCGTCGAGCTTGAACTGGGGCCACTCCTCGCCGTCCGGCGCCGCCCGGAGGGGCGACGCGGCCGCGAGCAGCGCGAGGACGAGGGCGGTTCCGAGTCGGCGCATGTGAATTCCTCCCCCTACTGTACGGTCCCCGACGGAGTTTCCTTGAAAAACCCCCGCCGCCTTCTAGGATGCTCTCTCGGTTCGGGCTCCCCGGTGTCGGGTATACTGTAGCTGGAGCGGCGAGATCTCGACCGGGATCCCGGCGGCATGAAGACCCCCGAAGACGATTTCTACCTGGGACGCACCGTCCTCGAGCGGAAGCTCGTGGCCCGCGATGCCCTCCTCGAGTGCCTCTTCCAGATGTCCCAGGAGCGCAAGGGCGGCATGCCGCGGCCGCTCGGCGTCCTCCTCGCCTCCCGCGGGCTCCTGACGCAGGAGGAGCTCAACGACATCCTCTCCGCCCGCGTCACCGCCGCGGGCGCGGGGCCGGCCCTCTCCGAGACCGAGGTCGGGAAGCTCCTCGTTGCCGCGGGCCTCATCTCCCGCGAGAACGTCGAAGAGTGCGTCCATCTCCAGGAGGAGATGCGCCGGTCGGGCAAGTCCGCGCCCCCGCTGGGCGAGCTCGTCGTCCACCGCGGGTACGTCACCGACGGCCAGGTCCGCCGCGTGCTCGCCTACCAGCGGAAGGTCGTCTACCAGTGCGCCACCTGCGGCGTCCGCGTGAACGTCCCGCCGCCCCCGCGGGGGAGCCGGTACCGCTGCAAGAAGTGCAGCGGGATCCTCTCCGCGCTCGAGACCCCGACGCCGCCCCCGAGCGCGGGCGTCCTCTCCCTCCGCGAGGCCGAGCGCGGCGAGGACACCCAGATCGAGATCGACCGCGCGGCCGCCGCGTACCTCAAGCAGAAGAACCTCGTCCGCCGCGACCAGCTCCGGGAGGCGCAGCGACTCCAGATGGAGTTCGTCCGCTACGGCCTGATCGTCCCGCTCGTCGACCTCCTGCGCCGCACGGGCGCGCTCACGCTGCCCCAGCGGCAGGAGATCGATGCGATGGACTTTGGAAAGATGGTGCGCGACTCCGAGTGGAAGTCGCAGGCCATCCCCGGCTACCGGCTGACCTCGCGCGTGGCCTCGGGCGGCTTCGCCTCGATCTGGACCGCGGAGGCGCTCTTCGGGAGCACCAAGGTCGCGGTCAAGATGCTCCACCCCGAGCGGGCCAAGGACCCGCGCTCCGTCGCGCGCTTCGAGTGGGAGGCGATGCTGCTCCGCCGCTTCAGCTGCCCGCACATCGTCCGCGGGATCGACCACGGCTTCGAGCGCGGCGCGCACTTCCTCATCATGGAATACATCGAGGGCCGCTCGCTCGGCCAGGCGCTCTCCGAGATGGGCGCCTTCCCGCTGCGGGACGCGCTGCGCATCACGCGCCAGGTCGCCCTCGCGCTCCGGTTCCTCCACGACGAGGGTTATCTCCACCGCGACGTGAAGCCCGACAACGTCCTTCTGGACACGGCGGGCAACGTGAAGCTCTGCGACCTCGGCTTCGCCGTCCCGATCCCGCGCCACGCGGCGGCGGGAAAGGCCGCGACGGTCGTGGGGACGGCGGGCTACATGGCCCCGGAGGCCGCGACGGGCGAGGCGGGCGTGAAGGTCGGCGCCGACATCTACTCCCTCGGCATCCACCTCTACGCGCTCCTCACGGGCCACGAGCCCTACTCGGGCGCGAGCTCGCAGGAGGTGGTGACCGACCAGATCGAGACCGGGATGCCGATCCCGAACCTGATGGTGGTGAACGCGCCCGTCGCGGTGATCCAGCTCCTCAAGAAGATGATGCACCCCGACCCCAACCGCCGGTTCACCACCGTGGCGGACGTGATCGGGGCGCTCGACCGGCTGCAAGTCTCATGAACGCCGACGACGAAGGCCTGGCCAGGATGCTCCGGGACCACGGGCTCCTCTCGACGGAGGAGTCCGCCGAGGCCGAGGCCGCGGTCCAGTCCACGGGGAAGCCGTTCGCGGACGTCCTCGTGGAGAAGGCCCTCCTGAGCGCCGTCCAGGTCCAGGACGCGGTCGCCGCCTACCACAAGCGCGTCCGCTTCTGCCCCGAGTGCAAGGTCCCGGTCTACGTGACGCGCCTCATGACGGAGGGCGAGCGCTGCCCGCGCTGCCTCGGGCCCGTCCAGTGGCACGAGCAGGCGCACGTCGAGCAGATCCGCGACCTCGACAGCATCGTCCAGCTGACGAAGGACGAGTTGCCGCCCGAGGTGCAGGCCGCCCGGACGACGCCCGGGCGCCTCTTCGGGAAGTACGTGCTGCTCGAGGAGGTGGGGAAGGGCGGCGCGGGCGTGGTCTACAAGGCGTGGGACACGATGCTCGCGGACTACGTTGCGCTCAAGTTCATCCGCGAGCAGGGCGTGAACAAGAAGCTCGCGGGCTCGCGCGAGGCGCTCAAGCTGCGGCAGGAGCAGATCCTCGACCTGCTGCAGGAGGCGCGCGCGGCGCTCCGGCTGCGGCACGAGCACATCGTCGCGGTGCACGACCTGGGGAGGATCGACCAGCAGTTCTACATCGCGATGGACTTCATCGAGGGCCGCACCCTGGCGGAGCACATCCACGAATCGCAGGGCCGCGGTCTCCCCTCGCCGCTCTACGAGGACCCGTCGTTCTACCTGGGCGCGATCCGCGACGTGGCCAACGCGCTTCACTACGCCCACACGTTCCCGAAGCCGATCGTCCACTGCGACCTCAAGCCGGGGAACATCCTGATCGGGAAGAACGGCACCGCGTTCGTCATGGACTTCGGCCTCGCGCGCGCGCTGGGGACGCCCAAGGACGCGGAGGGGGACGACAAGGTGCGCGGCACGCCGGCCTACATGGCGCCCGAGCAGCTCTCGGGGAGGAACGACGAGATCGGCGTGCGCACCGACGTCTACGCGATCGGGGCCACCCTCTACGAGCTCGTCGCCGGCCGCCCGGTCTTCATCGGGGAGCCCCTGTCGATCCTGGTCCAGGCGATGCGGAGCCTCCCGGAGCGCCCCACGGACGTCGTGCGCAAGACCAAGAGCCACGAGTCGACGACGAAGATGATGCTCCGGATCTCGCGGCTCGAGGAGGTCTGCCTCAAGTGCCTGTCGCGCGAGTCGAAGGACCGCTACCCCTCGGCGCGGCACGTCGCCGAGGAGCTCTCGACGGTCCTCGAGGCGATCGAATCGGGCCGGGAGGACGGCATGGTGCCCCAGCGCGTCCTCGAGGCGCAGGAGCGCAGCGAGCTCCACAAGATCGACGGCCACATCACGCGGTTCGACCTCGCGCAGGCGCTGGAAGAAACCCAGGAGATCGCCCGGAAGCGCGACACGACGCGGATCCGGAACCGCCTCGACGACCGCCGCCGGCAGGTGGAGCTCCTCGAGGAGCTCCGCGTGCGGATCGTCGCGGCGATCAACGCGCAGCGGCCGTCGTTCCCGAGGTTCCTGCTCATCGGACAGCCGCTCCACGACGTGGAGATCCTCAAGGCGACCCCGAAGAAGATCTACCTGCTCGAGCGCGACGTCCCGCGCGACGTCGACTGGTCGCGCCTGCCGGCCGAGCAGGTGGTCGCGATGGCCGAGGAGGTCAAGGTCACCGGCGACGAGGACCGCCTGGCGCTGGGGGTCCTCTGCCACCACGCGCAGCTGGCGGAGCTGGCGATGAAGTACCTCACGTCGCTCGAGGGCACGCCGTTCAATGCCGAGGCGCGGCGCATTCTCGAATCGACGGCGTAGCCCGCGTGTTACCCTCCGTGTTACGAAACGTAACGCGGCGTCCCGTGACGTGACATCAAGTACCGCCGGGTGAGACCGAACCTCAGTCTGCTAATCCGATCTCCAGTCCTGCTAGCGCGATCTACTTTAGCCCTTCGAACGCACGCGCCTCCCGGCGCGGGCTGCTCTTTAGGGATTCCTGAGCTGCTCCTGAGGTACTTCCATAACCCTTTGTACCGACCAGCCGCCTCCCCTCTCTTCCCCTTCTCGCCCCCGTTTGGTTATCCTATCGATTCTGCTGAAAAACGATAGGACCGGCTGAGGCGACCCCCCCCTCCCTCGCGGGGCTCCCCCCTATAGATAGAGGGGCCGTGAGCCCCTTCGGAGGAGAGGGCGATGTCGCTA
>JBGPCZ010000016.1:0-53620 GCA_041482015.1 Planctomycetota bacterium
CCCCGACCGTTGGAATCCGTCCCATGGCTCCCGGCATCGCGCCTCTTTCTCACTCAAATTCGCGATCCGTGCGTTTTCCCTGTCGAGTTTTCGGGGGGATCCCGCACTACTGGGGTGGAGGGAGAAAAGGGATGGATCGCGGAGGTCTTGGAGGAAAGGTGGCCAAAAACTTGAACGAAGTTCCGGCGTTTGATACAACCCGCCTCGCGGCCGGGGGTGGGGAGGAGAAGGTGGGTCCGGGGGATATCGCCCGTTGGGGCGCTTCTTGAACTCCTCGATCTCCTTGGGCTTCGCGGCCTGTGCCGGGAAGAGAACGAGGAAAAGCAGCGGCCAGCCGGTCGGTTTCATGGCTCCATCAAATTAATCGGCCGGCGTGGTCGAAATCCAGTGAAATGATGGACTGCGGGACCGGTTCAATTCCCAATGGAATCGGGGTCGCGCTCGCCCGTTACAGAGACCAGCCCTTCCGGTACTCCTTGCGGATGAAGCGGTCGGCCTCGGGACAGTTCGACGCCTTCACCGACTTCGCGTCCCACGCCAGCTTCTTCCCCACCCGGTACGCCACGTTCCCGAGAAGCACCGTCTCCGCCAGCGGTCCCGCATAGTCGAAATTGCAGAGCGACGGCTTTCCCCCACGGATCGCGTCGATCCACTCCTGGTGGTGACCCACCGACTTCGCAATCGTCGGCTCCGGCCTTTTGAACTCCTTGAACTCCCCCTCGGGCAGCAGCTTGTGCTGGCTGTAGTTCGACACCAGCATCCCCTTCTCGCCCACAAACAGCACCCCCGCCCCCTTCCAGTCGCCGAGCTTCCCCTCCGTCATCTGCGGAGGATACTTCTCCCCGTGGTACCACGTCAGCTTCACCGGCGCCAACTCCCCCCGCGCCGGGAACGTCCAGTTCACCACCAGCCACGGTGGCGCCCCGTGCGGATCCACCTCCGGGCCGTCTGCCTCCGCCGTCAGCGGATGCCGAAGCTTCAGCGCCCAGAAGGGCAGGTCCGTGTAGTGACACCCCATGTCCGCCAGGTGGCCGCCCCCGAAGTTCCAGTAGCAGCGCCACTTCTGCGGATGATAGCGATTGCTGTAGGGACGCTCCTCCGCGGGCCCCAGCCAGAGGTCCCAGTGCAGACCCGCCGGCGCGGGCGGACCCTCCTTCGGCAGCCCCGACGCCGTCCATTGCGTCCCGCCCAGCCAGACGTGCACCTCGCCGATCTTCCCGATCGCGCCCGACTGGACGAGCTCGACCACGCGCCTGTAGTTGTCCCCCGCGTGGATCTGCGTCCCCATCTGGGTCGACAGCTTCCGCTCCGCCGCGAGGTCCATCATCATCCGGACCTCGTGGACCGTGTGGGCCATCGGCTTCTCGGTATAGACGTGCCGCCCGAGCTTCATCGCCATCACGCCGGCCGGCGCGTGGATGTGGTCGGGCGTCGAGATCACGATGCAGTCGAGCCCCTTCTCCTTCTCGAGCATCACCCGGAAGTCGTGGTAGCGCGTCGCGTTGGGCAGCTTGGCCCCGCCCATCTCGAGGAACTTCTCGTCGACGTCGCAGAGGGCGACCTGGTTCTGGCCCGACATCGCGGCCAGGTGGTCGGCGCCGCGCATCCCGGCGACGCCGATGTGGCCGACGTTGACCTTCGCGTTCGGCGACTTCTCCTGCCCGAACCCGCGCTGGACGCCGGTGACCCAGACGCCGGCGCCCAGGGCGGCCGACTGACGGAGGAATTGCCTGCGGTTCATGGTCGTCTCCCCGTTACGCCTTCAGCTCCCAGCCCTTCCGGTACTCGCGGTGCAGCAGCCGGTCGGCCTCCGGGGCGTTCTTGCACTTCAGGTTCACCGGGTCCCACTCCAGCTTCTTCCCGAGACGGTACGCGATCGACGCCAGGTGGTTCGCCTCCGTCAGCGGGCCCGAGTAGCCGAAGTTGCAGGTCGTCACCCGGTCCGTCTTCGCCGCGTTGATCCACTCCGCGTGGTGGCCGATCGACTTCGGGATCGTTTGATCCGGCGCCTTGAAGTCCTTGAACTTCTCCTCCGGCAGGAGCGCGTGCTTGCTGTAGTTCGAGACCAGCATCCCCTTGTCGCCCACGAAGAGCACGCCGTCCTTCCACGCCGGCGGGACCCGGCCGTCCGCCAGGTGCGGCAGCTTCTCCTGCCCCTGGTACCACGTCATCGTGCAGGCCGGCATGTCGCCCCGCGGGCCGTACTCGTAGACCGCCCGGAACGACGCGGGCGCGATCTCGGCGTGGACCGGCGGGCCGAAACCCTCGATCGTCTTCGGGGCATCGAGCTTCAGCGCCCAGAAGGGCAGGTCATTCCAGTGGCTCCCGAGGTCGCTCATCGTCCCCGATCCGAAGTCCCACCAGCGGTACCACTTGGGGCCGGGATAGTAGATCGAGTGGAACGGACGCTCGGGCGCGGGGCCGAGCCACAGGTCCCACTTGAGGTGGGCCGGGGCCGCCATCTCGTCCTTCGGCCGCTCCTGCGTGCTCGCGATGTCGTTGTACTTCTTCGCGTCCTCGTCGCCCTGGAGGCCCCACGTGCGCGAGACCCAGACGTGGGCCTCCGTGACCTTGCCGATCGCGCCCGACTGGACGAGCTCGACCACGCGCCGGTAGTTGTCGCTCGCGTGGATCTGCGTCCCCATCTGGGTCGCGACCTTCGCCTTCAGCGCCGCCTCCCGGACGACGCGCGCCTCCCAGACGCCGTGCGTCAGCGGCTTCTCGCAGTAGACATGCTTCCCGAGCTGGAGCGCCGGGAGCGTTGCGAACGCGTGGGTGTGCTCGCACGTCGCGACCACCACCGCGTCGAAGTCCTTCGCGTCATCGAACACCTTGCGGAAGTCGGTGTACTGCTTGGCGTTCGGGTGGGCCTTCGAGGCCGGCCCCAGCCCGCGCTTCTCGTCGACGTCGCAGATCGCGACGATGTTCTCGCCCGCGACGCTCTTCATGTCCTCTCCGCCGCGGCCCCCGACGCCGATGCAGGCGACGTTGAGCTTGGCGTTGGGCGACTTCTCCTGCCCGAAGCCCAGCTGCCGGCCGGTCACCCAGACGCCCGCCCCGGCGGCGGCGGTCTTCAGGAAGTCGCGACGGCGGATCTCGTGTGACATGATGTGCCCCCCAGCCTTCAATCGTGTCCGCTCCAGCTATCTAGTGTACGACGGGGGACTTTTTTTCGTGGTGGAATAAAGGGAGGAGGCCGGCGGAGCGGACGCCCCGCCGGCCTCGTGAAGTCGACGTCGATCCTACCGGAGCAGGACCCCGCCCCCCGCGGGCATCGTGAACTGCTCGGCCGGGACGGAGTAGCCGCTGATCCAGCCGGCGATCTTGGCGTCGTCGACGAGGCGATTGCGCTCGCCCACGCCGCTGCGCCAGATCTCGAACCAGAACTCCGCGCCCGGCTGGATGTAGAGGTTCATCGGCATGCTGGCGCCGACGTGGTTGTACCTGCCCTCGGGCTCCATGAAGACGCCCAGGTTGTTGGTGATGAGCTGGAGGGCCCGGTTGCCCGCGCCGAGGCCCTGGTTGGAGTAGTCGTACGAGACCCAGAGGCGGACCGAGAGGTCCTCCTTCGGCTGGGAGCAGCCCTGGAGGTTGGCGTAGTTCAGCACCACCCACCGGTCCGGGCCGACGATGTGGTGCGGGCCGACGATCTGCGGCCCCTGCGCGGGGCTCTTGAACTCGAACTGCTCCCAGAAGGCGAACGGTTTCCGCGCCGCCTCGCGGACCTCGAGGACGCCCAGGCCCGACTTGATGTTCGGGTCGCCGATCTGCACCGCGGGCAGTCCCGTGACGTTCACGTCCATCGGTCCCGGGGGCAGCTGGACGTTGAGCGGGTTGTTCACGACGTTGACCGGCAGGGGGCCCGTGTCGTTCTGGGCCTTCGTGACGCCCGGCTGTCCCGAGCTCATGAGGAGCGAGGCCGCGAGGACCGAAAGACCGAGGAACGACCAGGCGAGCGCGCTGAGCTTCTTCATCGTTTTTCCTTTCCCATAAACTGACCCATATGTAGAACGGTTATGGGTCCCCATCAATAGATATCGCGAACGGGCGGGGAAGTTTTCGGAAAAACGGGGGAATTACCGGTCCGCGCGCTGGAGCGCCTCGAGGAGCACCTCCGGCGGCTGGGCTCCCGAGAGCGCGATCGTTCCGCCGAAGACGAAGAAGGGCACGCCCTGGACGCCGAGCGCCGCGCCGGCGGCCTCCTCCTCGCGGACTTCCTTTGCGCCGCCGTCCCCCTCGAGGAACCCGCGGGCGTCGAGGCCCGCCTTCTCCGCGGCGTCGCGCAGGACCGCGCGGTCCCCGAGGTCGCGGCCGTCGATGAAGTACGCCGTGAAGAGCCGCTCCGCGAGCTCGCCCTGGCGCCCCTCGCGGCCCGCGAGCCACATCAGGCGGTGGCCGTCGAAGGTGTTGGGCGTCCGCTCGATCTTCCCGAACTCAAAAGGGATGTCGACGGTCCGGCCGGCCTCGAGCACGCGCTGCTCGAGCTCGCGTGACCGCTCGAGGGTGCCGAACTTGGCCTTGCGGTAATCCGCACGTGCCATGCCCGCCTTCGGCATCGTGGGATTGAGTTCATAAGGGCGCCAGGCGACCTCGACGTCCCGCCCAGCGATCGCCTGCTCGAGTCGCCGCTTCCCGACGAAGCACCAGGGGCAGACGAGGTCGGAATAGACGTCGATCTTCGTCATGCCTTGAATGCCGCCGCGAACCCCGGCGCGAAGTCCTCGATCGACGTCGCCCCGCGCTGCGTCGCCGTGAGCGGCTTCTCCATCGCGACCCGGCCCTCGTTCATCCCGCGTTGCATCTCGATCATGAGCGAGACGATGCCCGGTTTCATCCCCATCCCGAGCATCGCCTTCTCGGCGTCGGGGTAGGGGAAGGGGACGTACTTGAGGTCGGGCTTGCCGATCGCGCGGCCGAGCACGGCGGTCGCCTCGGTCATCGTGAGGTCGCGCGGGCCGCCGAACTCGTGGACCGTCGACCCTTTGAACTCGAGCCGGTCGAGGAGCTCCGCCGCGCGCGCCGCGATGTCCTGCGTGGCCACCTGCGGGATCGGGAGGTTCGGCGCGATGGGCGAGCCGTTGATCCCCGCGCTCTTGATCGTTCCGATCGACCAGAAGTGGTTCTCCATGAAGTACGAGGGGCGGAGGTGGACGACGTCGAGCCCGCCCGCGGCGTTCAGCCGCTCCTCCTGCCGGTGGAGCCCCTTGATGGGGCCGGTCCCCTCGGCGTGCTGGGCGCCGGTGCTCGAGAGCGAGACCGCGCGCTTCACGCCCGAGCTCTTGATCGCCTGGGCGATCGCCGTGCCGGCGCGATCCTGGTATCCGCCGAAGTCGTCCTCGGCGTACGACGGCGGGATCATCGCGAAGACGGCGTCGGCCCCGCGGAACGCGTCGGCGAGTGCTTTTGAGTCGTCGAACGCGGCGCTCCGGGTCTTTGCGCCCTTCGCGGCGAGGGCGGCGAGCTTTGCGGCGTCTCGGCCGAGTGCGCGGACTTCATGTCCCTTGGCGAGGAGGGCGTGAGTCAGTGCGGTCCCGATGTGTCCGGTGGCGCCCATGACGGCGTAGGTCTTTTTCATTCCCCTCTAACCCGCCCGCGTGCCGCGACCTTCCCGGAAAACGAAAGGGGATGGGAGGGGATCCGGTGATGTTCCTGATCACTTCATCTCCGACGATCCCCCTATCTCCAAAAAGAAAGCGGCCCGCGGAACGGAGGTCCGTCCCGCGGGCCGCGGATGAACGCGTCGGTTACAGCGACCAGCCCTTGCGGTACTCGCGCTTGATGTACTGGTCGGCCTCGGGGCAGTTCTTCGCCTTCAGGTTGACCGCGTCCCACTCGAGCTTCTTCTGGGCGCGGATGGCGACGTTGCCGAGAAGCACGAACTCCGTGAGCGGGCCGGAGTAGTTGAAGTTCGACATCGCGGGGTCGCCGCCCTTGCAGGCGTTGATCCACTCCTGGTGGTGGCCCGGCGAGCGCGGGATCTTGACCGTCGGCTTGAACTCCTTGAGCCAGTCGGCGCCGAACTTGTCCTTCGGGAGCCAGGTCGACTTCCCGCCGTAGTCGTCGGGCGAGTACATCGAGCCCTTCGAGCCGACGATGAGCGACGCCGAGTCGGAGACTTTTTCGCCCTGGAGGAGGTCGAGCGGCGGGAGGAGCTTCTCCTCGCCCTTCTCGCCCTTGCGCTTGCCCTCGTACCAGATCACCTTGCAGGGCGGCATGCCCTCGCGGGCGGGGAACTCGTACGTGATCTTCGCCCAGCCGGGGCAGGTCTCGGCGTTGGGCGCCTCGCTCTCGGCCTCGACGGTCGTGGGCGCGCCGAGCTTGAGCGCCATGAACGGCAGGTTCGCGGTGTGGCAGGCCATGTCGCCGAGCGCGCCCGTGCCGAAGTCCCACCAGCCGCGCCACTTGAAGTGCAGGTACGCGGTGGCGTGCGGCCGCATCTGGGCGGGCCCGATCCAGTTCTCCCAGTCGATGTTCTCGGGGACGGGGCTCTCTTTCGGCCGCGCGGTGATGTTGGGCGACTGGGGCCAGATCGGCCGGTTGGTCCAGATGTGGCACTCCTTCACCTCGCCGAGGCCGCCCGACTGGATGATCTCGGCCGCCTGGCGGAGGTTGCCGCCGGCCGTGCCCTGGTTGCCCATCTGGGTGGCGACCTTGTGCTTGTTGGCCAGCTCGCGGAGGACGCGGGCCTCGTAGACGTCGTGCGTCATGGGCTTCTCGGTGTAGACGCCCTTGCCGAGCTTGATGGCCATCGCGCTCGCGCACGCGTGGTGGTTGTCGGGGGTGCCGACGGTGACGGCGTCGATCTTGGGCGCCATCTCCTCGAACATCTTGCGGTAGTCGGAGTACTTCTTGGCGTCGGGGTATTTCTTCCCGGCCTCGTCGTTGCGCTTGGAGTCGATGTCGACGAGGGCGACGATGTTCTCGCTCTTGCCGACCGAGTTCATGTCGCTTCCGCCCTGGCCGCCGGTCCCGATGGAGGCGATGTTGAGCTTGGCGTTGGGGCCCTTCTCCTGGGCCCAGGGGTCCTGCTTGCCGGTGACCCAGAACCCGACGCCCGCGCCGGCCGCGGCCCCGGCGTTCTTCAGGAACTGACGACGACTGCTCTGATGGGACATTTCGAGATCTCCTTTAAGGGATACGAGAATTAATACACGCAGGAGCCCGGGACGTTACGACATTCATCAGGATTCGGCGTAGCCCAGCGAGTCAAGTCGCGCGCGGATGGCTTTCTGACCCTTGGCGTAGAAGGCGAAGATCTTGAGGCTCCGGGGCAGCGGCTGCTTCAGGATCGGGTCGAGTTCGAGCGGGGTCCGGGAGATCCGGATCTCGCGAAGGCCGGAAAGCGCCCCGAGTCCCGTGAGGCGGCGGAGCGATTTCAGGTTGAGGAGGACGATCCTCCGGAGCCGCGCGCCTGTCTTCGAGAAGTCGATGGACTCGACCTTCGAGAGGGCCTCGAGCTGGAGCGTCTGGAGGGTGGGAAAGGCCTCGGGATGGAACTCGGTCAGGCCGCGCAGTCCGTAGGCTTCGAAGTGTTCCAGACCGGGAAGAACCACCCCGTCGAGGTCGGGCTGGCTGCCGGAAAACAGGTTGAGGCTCCGCAGCCCGCGCAGTCCGCTGAGAAAGTCGAGCCGCACCGTCTTGGGCATCTTCCAGAGCCGGAGGGTTTCGAGACTCCCGACCGCGCCGTTCGCCTCGACGTTCTTCAGCCGCCCGTAGGCGCCCAGGTGCCGGAGGGCGGGCATGCGCAGGAGAGGCGAGAGGTCGAAGGGCTTTCGGGAGTCGCCGCCGATGCGCAGGGAGGTCAGGCCGCGAAGGTTGTCGGCGCCCAGGGCCTCGGGCAGCTCCAGGCCGTCGACGAGCAGGGCGAGGTCCCGGAGGCGGGGGAGCGCCCAGAGCTCATCGAGGTGGGGGATGGGGGCGGGGAGGTAGTCGAGGCAGAGGCTGCGCACGGCGGGGAGGCGCCTGAGGACGGCGGCGTCGAACGCGTGGCCATAGAAGCGGACGTTGATCCGTTCGCCGTGGGTTTCGCAGATCCGGTTGACGGCGCGGAGGATCGGGTCGGGGTAGGCCGGCTTGGAGAACTGGAGGATGACGTTCTTGCCGGAGTCGATCAGCGCCCGGATCCGGCGGGGGTCGATCTTCCGGAGGTCGGTCAGCCGCTCGTCCATTCGAGGAGCCTACCGTCGATGGGGCGAGGGCGTCAATCGATCGAACCTTCAGACCTCCGCTTCCGTTCGTACCGGGAGATGCGCGTCCTCTTGATCGTGCTTGTCCTGGCGCTCTGCGCCGGCGGGGTCTTCCTGGTGGCCCGGCCGGGGGAGGGCGGCATCGAACTTCGCTACGCCGTCTCCTTCCCTGCGGACTTCAAGGGCAGCCGAAAGGAGGCGGGACTCGGGGTCGTGCAGAGCCTGGGCGCACGCCTCGGCGTTGAGAGGCGCTGGTGGAAGGCCTTCGTCGACAAGAAGGGCGTGATCACGCTCTGCATCGCGGGCGCGAAGCCCGGGGAGGTTCCGCACCTGCGCCGGATCCTCGAGCCGGAAGGGCGCCTCGAGGCCTACGAGATCGCCGCCCCCGAGCTCCGCGCCCTCTACGACGAGAACGGCGACGTTCCCCCCGGGTACCGCATCGTGCAATTGGCGGAGCCGGTGACGACCCTACTGCTGGTGAGCGAGCGACCGGTGTTCGATACCTCCGACATCGCGCCGACGGATCCCCGGTGCCAGGGGTTCGTCCAGCGGCCCACGGCCTACCTGGAACTTAGGAACGAATCCGCGCTGCGCTATCTGAATCATGACCGCGACCCCTGGGCGAGCGAGATGCTCGTCGTTCTCGACGGCAAGCCCTTCTCGACGACTCCGATCGACACCGTGGGCATGGATGGATTCTTCCGGGTGCCGGGGCCCAAGGACGAGGTCGAGGCCCAGGAAATCGAGAGACATTTTGCCGGGGGCCGCCTGCCTTACCCCATCGGCGCGCCGGACGTCTCCGCGTTCCGCGGCTCGATCCGCTGAGCGGGGCCGCGAAGTTCCATCACCCTTCCGAGCGTCCATATAGGCATGATCGCGCTCGTCCTCCTGGCCTTCGTCGGTCAGGACAACGTCCGCGAGCTCGTCGAGAAGCTCGGGTCGGAGAGCCTCGAAGAGCGCGAGGAGGCGTTGGAGAAGCTCAAGAAGATCGGGAAGCCCGCGCTGCCCGACCTCGAGAAGGCCGCGAAAGGGCAGGATCCCGAGGTGGTCGAGCGCGCAAAGTACCTCCTTCGCTTCATCCCGATCCAGGGAAAGGTCCCGGCCCGGCTCCTCCGGCTCATGCCGGACCTCGTGGAGCGGTTCGTCCTCGACGACCCCCACTCGTGGACCGACCTCCTCGTCGCGGCGATGAATCGGGCGATGACGCACCGCATCGATCACCCGGAGGATCTCTTCAGGCCGGGAGACTTGGACGGTATCGTGCCCCTGGCCTTCCGGGGGATTCGCGACAAGCAGGACAAGGACTGGATCTGCTCCGCGGTCGTCCATCTCAAACTCAAGTCCGCCGCGCCGGAAGTCGTGAAGCTCCTGGACGACCCGATCCCCGAGGTGCGTGGGTGCGCGCTCGAGACGCTGAAGGCGATCGGCTCGCCGCTGGGATACCGGCGCCTGCTCCGCGATCCCGACCCGAACGTGCAGGCCCAGTCGTGCGAGAGGCTCGCGGAACTGCGCGACCCGTCGGCGGTTCCCGACATCGCCGCGGTGCTGGCGTCGGACTCGGCCTTCGCGCGCGGCCATGCGGCGTGGGCGCTGGCGCGGCTGGGCGCCGTGGAGTATGCGAAGAGGATCGGCGACGTGCTCGAGGACAAGGATTCGACGGCGCGCTTCTACGCGGTCCACGCCGTGGCCGAGCTTGCGGCGCGCGGGGAGACGCCCCGGGTCCGGGCCCTCCTACGGGATCCCGACCCCTCGGTGCGCGCCGAGGCGATCGGCACGCTGGCGATCCTGGAGGGGAGGGACGCGCTCCCGGCGCTGAGAGAGCTGATGGACGACCGGGTTCCCCTGGTCCAGGGGGCCCTCGTGGCGACGCTGGCCCACCTGGGCGCTCGCGAGGCGGTGCCCCTCCTTCTGGACGGGGAGGGCCTCGACCTGTTGAACGGCGTGCGTCGTCCGGAGGCCTGGTCGCGGCTCCGTTCTCTCAGGATCAAGGAGCCGGTCGAAGGGACGATCGCGGAGCTGCGCGTGCGGCTGCAAAAGCAGTCGGGGATGAAGATCGAATGGCCCGACCCTTCGCCCGATGAGAAACGGTGGTTCACGTCGACGCTGCGGCTCGAAAGGGGGCGCGACCCGCTTCTCCTCACGGACGCCATGCAATACCTGGTGAGCGACGGGCTGGGCATGATCGTCGAAGCCGACCGGATCCGCTTCATGCCGGCGGCCGACGCGAAGAAGTTCTGGCAGGACTGGTGGGCCGCCGAGCCCAAAAAGTAATCTACTCTGCGCCTCTGCGGCTGAATTCCTATGCCAGCACGCCCGGGATGACCTTCGAGCTTCCGGCCACGCCCGTCAGCCGCTCGGGCCGTCCGTTGTGCTCGAAGAAGAGATCGTCGGGCCGGAGGCCCATCGCCGTCAGGATCGTCGCGTGCAGGTCCTTCACCGGGTGCGGGTCCTCCTCCGCGCGCAACCCGATCTCGTCCGTCGCGCCGATCGCGCGACCGCCCCGCACGCCTCCGCCTGCCATCCAGATCGTGAATCCATAAGGGTTGTGGTTCCGGCCGCCGTTCCCCTGCTCCATCGGCGTCCGCCCGAACTCGCTCGTCCACAGGACGAGCGTCTCGTCCAGGAGGCCCCGGCGCTTGAGGTCGGCGAGCAGCGCGGCCGTCGGCCGGTCCGTCATGTCGGCCTGCACCTGGTGGTTCTTCGTGTTGTTGTCGTGGCCGTCCCAGCCGAGCTTGTCCTGCGCGTTGTAGAGTTGCACGATCCGGACCCCCTTCTCGGAGAGCCGCCGCGCGAGGAGACACATCCGCCCGTAGAGCGCCTCCGACTTGTTTGCGCTTCCGACCTGATACTCGGCGAGCGTCTCCTTGGACTCGCCCGCAAGGTCCCCCGCCTCCATCGCCTCCGTCTGCATCCGGTACGCAAGTTCATAGGAGGCGATCCGCCCGTCGAGGTCGAGCACGCCGGGCCGCTCGTCGCGGTGGCGCGCGTTCATCTCCTGGATCGCGTCGAGCGTCGAGCGCTGCGAGTCGGCGAACCGCTCGGGCGGCCGCAGGTCGAGCACCGGGTCGCCCTCGTGGCGGAACTGCGTCCCCTGGAAGGCCGCGGGCAGAAACCCGTTCGACCAGTTGGGCGCGCCGCCGAGGCCGGCGACCTTGAAGAGGAGCACGTAGCCGGGCAGGTTCTGGTTCTCCGAACCGAGCCCGTACGTCAGCCACGAGCCCATGCTCGGACGTCCCGGCAGGATCGCGCCGGTGTTCATCTGGTACGTCGCCGGCGCGTGGTTCGAGCTCTCCGACACCATCGAGCGGACGAAGCAGAGATCGTCGGCGTGCGCCGCGGTGTGCTTCACGAGCTCCGACGCCCAGATCCCGCTCTTGCCGTACTGCTGCCATTTCCACGGCCCGTGCATCAGCTTGTCGTGGCACGCGTTGAAGACGCCGCCGACCTTGTCCTTCTTCGCCTTGATCGAGGCGGGCACGGGCTTGCCGTGGAGCTTCTCGAGCTCGGGCTTCCGGTCCCACGTATCCATCTGGCTTGGGCCGCCATACTGGTAGAGCACGATCATCCGCTTCGCCCGGGGCGCGTACGCCGGCCGCCGCGGCGCGAGGGGATTGATCGGATCGATGACGACGTCCTGCTTCCGCTCCTGCGCCTGCGCCGCGCGCGCGAGGAGCGTCGAGAGTGCCAGGCCGCCTACCCCGCTGCAGCAGCGGTCGAGGAAGTCGCGTCGCGTCAGGCTCATAAGGTCAGTCCAGGTAAACGAATTCGTTGATGTTCAGAAGGACACGGCACCAGTGGACGAGCGGCCTCGCGCGGCCCAGGCGGAGCTCCTCCGCCGTCGGCGCGCGACCGAGCGCGAGCCACACCGCGCGCTCCACCGGATCCTTCTCTCCTTCGACCCGTTTCGCGAACGCGACGGCCATCCGCTCGGAGAACGCGCTGTTCAGGAGCTGGAGCGCTTGCGGCGCCACCGTCGTGCAGTCGCGCCGGCCGCACGAAACGTTCATGTCCGGGAGGTCGAACGGCTGGAGGAACGGGATCCCGAGCACGCGCTTCTGGACGAGGAAGACGGAGCGGACGTCGGTCTTCTCGACGGGATCGGTGAACCACTCCTGGAGACGGTCCTTCGCGGCCTTGTCGCTCTTGGTCTCGAGGATCCCGGGCTGCGCGTCGAGCATGTCCTGGGGAATGGGCGGCCAGACCGGGACGCCCGAGTCTTTCGAAAGAAGCGAACCGGACACCATGAGGAACGCGTCGCGGGTCGCCTCCGCGTCCAGCCGCCGCACGTTCTGTCTCCAGAAGAGATGATTGTCCGGGTCGACCCGCTTCCCGGCGGCGTTCTCCTTCGAGCCCTGGCGATACGTCGCCGAGAGGAGGATCATCCGGTGCAGCTTCTTGAGCGACCAGCGGTTGGCGACGAGCTCCGACGCGAGCCAGTCGAGGAGTTCCGGGTGGGTCGGCCGGACGCCGCTGAAGCCGAAGTCATTAGGACTCGCGACAATCCCGCGGCCGAAATGGTGATGCCAGAGGCGGTTGACGATGACGCGCGCGGTGAGCGGGTTTTCCGGCGAGGCGATCCATGCGGCGAGCGTCGAGCGCCGGCCGTCGGTCGCGGGATTGGGGTCGATCGCCGAGAGGAACCCGGCCGCGATCTCCTCGCGCGGCTGCGTGAAGTCGCCTTGATAGAACAGGTGCGTCGCGGTTTTCGAGCCCGCCTCCCGCATCGTCATCGCCTTGGTGAACTCGCGCCGCGCCGACTTTTCCCGGTCGATCTCCTTCTGGATCGCCCCGGCTTCCGGAACCGCCTTGGCGTCCGTGGCCAGGCGGTTCTCGAGGGCCCCGGCCTTTTCCAGCTCGAGGTCCCTCACGCGGCCGTCGATCGCGGCATTGTGCGCGTGGATCTCCTCCTGCACGGGGGCGAGGTCGATCGCGGTGTCGTCCTGCCGCTTCACCCCCGCGAAGAAGGCGCGGAGACGGAAGTGGTCGGCCTGCGAGATCGGGTCGAACTTGTGATCGTGGCAATTCGCGCAGGCAATCGTGAGACCGAGGAAGGCCGACCCCGTCGTGTTGGCGAGGTCGGTCATCAGCTCGTTCCGGTTCTTCGCGTTCTCCTCGAAGATGGAGCCCGTGCTGTCATAGGACCCGAGGCGCAGGTAGCCGGTGGCGACCAGCCGGTCGACGTCGGCCGCGTCCTTGGGCGCGCCCGGGACCCTCTCGTCGCCCGCGAGCTGCTCCCTTATGAATTCGTCGAACGGCTTGTCCGCGTTGAAGGCCCGGACCAGGTAGTCGCGGTAGCGGTAGACGAGGGGCTGGAGTTCGTCGCGCTCGAAGCCCTGCGTGTCCGAGTAGCGGATCACGTCCATCCAGTGGCGCGCCCAGCGCTCACCGTAGCGCGGGCTCGCGAGGAGTCGGTCGACGACCTTCTCATAATCCGTCTCCTCGAGCTCCTCGGGGGTCGGCGGGAGGCCGGTGAGATCAAAGGTGACGCGGCGGATGAGCGTGCGGCGGTCGGCCTCGGGCGAGAGCGAGAGGCCCGCCTTTGACAACGAGGCCCGGACGAGCTGGTCGATCGTCGACGCGTCGGGCCGGGCGACTTTCCGGAGCGACCATAGATCGAGCCGCTTGCCTCCGAAGATCCGGACGATCGGGTTGCGCGGATCGCTCCACGCGTCGCCGATCCGGGCCGCGCGCGGAGTCGAGATCGACTCGGTCCATCGCGCCCCTTCCTTGACCCACCGCGCCAGCGCGTCGATCTCGTCCGCCGCGAGGTGTTCCTTCGGCGGCATCTTGAGATCGCCCGCCGCATGGCGGACCGCGCGGATGAGCAGGCTCTTCTCGGGATCGCCCGGCACGACGGCCGGGCCGGTCTCGCCCCCTTTGAGCACGCTCGCGCGCGAGTCGAGCCGGAGCCCGCCCTTCTGCTTCTCGGGTCCGTGGCACGAAACGCAGCGCGCCTGGAGGAGATCCTCGGGGCCCGCGGCCAGGAGCAGGGCGACGATCAGCGCGCTCATCCCTTCCTCGTGAGAAAGAGGATCGCGAGGCAGGTGTCGAGGACGTCGTTCTTCTCGACCTTCATGAAGTCCCCCTCCTCGATCCTCCATTCGCCCGTCGGCTTCTGTTGAGCGAGAAGGAACCCCGAGCCTTCGGCATACCAGTCGTGGGCGCCGAACCGCCCGGCGCCGAGAAGGATGCCGGCGCGCCCCGCGGCCGCGAGCCAGTGGACGTGCGAGAATCCCGCCGCCTTCTTCGGGTTGATCCCCGTAGCGAAGTTCGCGCCCAGCCATGCGAGGCCGCGCTTGAGGGCCGCGTCGGCGGCCGGGTCGGGGTCCAGCATCGACCGGAGGGCGGCGAGTGACGCGACGCCCGAGGCCGTCCCGCTCCCGTAGCTCGAGTTCGACGTATCCTGGAGCTTCCCGCCGCCGGCTTGATCGATCTTTCCGAACTCCGAGTAGCCCCAGCCCCCGTCCGGGTTCTGGCACGAGACCCACCAGCGCCGCGCGCGGACGAGGACGTCTTGCTCGACGGACATGCCCGCCCGCGCGCAGGCCAGGAGGCCTTGGACGGCGAAGGCGGTCGTCGAGTTGTCGCCGCTGGGAGGACCGTCGCGACGGCGGCGGATGACGCCCTCGACGGGGACGTCGTCGACCGGAACGGCGCGGCCGTAGTCCCACTGGCCGTTCGGGCACTGCGAGTCGACGAGGAACTGCGCGCACGCGCGGATCCGATCGGGACGCGGGCCGATCTCGGAAAGGAGAGTGGCGCGGAGCGATGCGATGTACGTCGAATCCAGCGGCCGCCCGAGCGCCCGGCCGACCAGCTCGTCGACCAGGGGATGGGACTCGGCATATCCCGCGCGAACGAACGCGAGGGCGGCGAGCTCGGCATACGTGCGCCGCGCCGCGGGGTCGTGGCGCTTCTCGCTTTCGAGGGCGATGAAGAGATCGGCCTTGCGCGACTCGAGGAAGCGGCATCCTCGGGTGATCGCTTCCGGGATTCTCTTGTCCCCTTCGGACGAGACCGGCGGGTGCGCGGGCTCCACCGGCGCGACGGGCTGCGGGGTTCTCGGGAAAAGGATGAACGTGAGCCCGGCCAGCATGAGGGCGGCGGCCGCCACGGCCGGCCAGCTGAATCGGCTCCGGGCGGGGGCGCGGACGCGTCCTTCGCGGACGAGGTCCGAGAGGAGCGTCTCGTCGATCGCGCGGGCGGCGAGGGCGCGGCGGAGCTCCGGAGAATCCTTGAGGCGCTCGAGGAACGCGGCCTGTTCGGCCGGGTCGAGGTCCCCGTTCAGATGACGGTGGAGGAGGTCGTCGCTCATGCGCGCGCCTCCGCGGAGCGGCGATCGACGCATTCCTTCAGGGTCTCGCGGATCCTCTGGAGGAGCGAGTTGACGGCGACGCGGCTTCGGCCAGTCCGCCCGGCGATGCCCGCGGGGGTCAGCCCGTCCTCGTAGCGCCAGGTGAGAAGCTGTCGCGACCCCTCCTGGAGTTCGTCCAGGCAGCGGCGAAGGGCCTCCTTGCGCCGGTCGGGATCGATCGCGGCGCGGGCCGCGTCGAAGGCCAAGTCGAGGCCGTCGAAGAAGGCGTCGTCGAGGAGGACGCCGCCGCGCTTCCGGAGGTGCTCGCGGACCTTGTTCCGCGCGATGGCGCGGAGCCACGCGACGAAGTTCGTCCCGTCCTGGAACTCGGCCGCCTTCTGGATCGCGACCAGGCAGACTTCCTGGAACATGTCCTCGACGGCGTGGTAGTCGGGGACCACTCCGTAGAGGAACGCCACCGCCCCGTGGCGGTGCTTCACGATGAGTTGCGTGACGGTCGCGGCGTCGCTCATGATCTCCCTAACAATGCAGGGAGAAAGGCGCCGTCATCGCGAAAAATGAAAAAGATCTTCTTCCCCCGCATCTCCTTCAGCCCCTGTCACGGGAGTCCCGCTCTGACTTTCCAAGGGAGCATTCGCCCGAGACTCTGCATATCTCCAAAAAGAAAACGGCCGGCGCCGCGAGCAAACGCGACGCCGGCCGTGTGGGATGCCTTTGAGCGTTAGACTTCCCAGCCCTTGCGGTAATCGCGTTTGATGTACTGGCCCGCCTCGGGGCAGTTGGCCGCCTTCATGTTGGGGCCGTCCCAGTCGAACTTCTTGCCCGAGCGGAACGAGACGATCCCGATAAGCACCGTCTCCGTGAACGGGCCGGAGTATGAGAAATCGCCGAGCGACTTCGGGCCGCCCTTGCAGGCCGCGATCCACTCGCCGTGGTGGCCGCCCATGTCGCCCGGAACGCGCGGCAGCGTCTGCTCGATCTTGAGCTCCTTCTTGTCGATCACCTTCCCGTCGACGTGCACCTTCCAGTTGCCCGTCTGCTCGTCGGTCACGATGATCGTGCCCTTGTCGCCCACGATGATGTTGCCGTTGGGGACGAGGATCTTGCCCTCCTTGTCCTTCAGCAGGACGTCCTTTGCGAGGTCCTGCGGCGGCAGCTGCTGGCCGTCGTACCACGTGTACTTGACCGGCGGCAGCTCGCCCCGCTGGGGGAACTGGAGCCGCACGATCATCCACTTCGGGCCCGTCTCCGGGTGGAGCGGATCGCCCTCGGTCTCGACGTGCGTCGGGTAGCCGAGCTTGAGGCCCCAGAAGGCCGCGTCCATGATGTGGCAGGCCATGTCTCCCAGCGCGCCCGTGCCGAAGTCCCACCAGCCTCGCCACTTGAAGTCGTGGTAGGTCTTCTCGACGTACGGGCGCATCGGCGCGGGGCCGATCCACTCGTCCCAGTGGATGTGCGCGGGGACGGGATCCTCCTTCTTCGGCCGGTCGATCGCCTGCGGCCAGATCGGCCGGTTCGTCCAGGCGTGGACTTCCGACACCTTGCCGATGACGCCCTGCTGGAGCGCCTCGACGAGCAGGCGGCGGTTCGAGGTCGAGTGGCCCTGGTTGCCCATCTGGGTCGCCAGGTTCTTCTCCTTCGCGAGCTGCGTGAGCGTGCGCGCCTCGTAGATCGAGTGCGTCATCGGTTTCTCAACGTACGCGTGCTTGCCCATCCGCATCGCGCGCACCGCGGCCGGCGCATGGTGGTGGTCCGGCGTGCCCACCGTCACCGCGTCGATGTTCTTCTCCTCTTTCTCGAGCATCTGGCGGTAGTCGGTGTACTTGCGGAGGTTCGGGTGCTTGTCCGCCATCTTCTTCGCGGCGTCGTTCAGCCGGTTCTCGTCGATGTCGCAGAGCGCGACGAGGTTCTCGCCCTTGCAGCCCTCGACGCTCGCGAAGCCGCGGCCGCCCGCGCCGATGCAGGCAACGTTGAGCTTCGCGTTCGGGCCCTTCTCCTGCGCCCAGATCGACTGCCGGCCCGTCACCCAGACGCCGGCCCCGGTCGCGGCGGCGCTCCCGATGAACTCGCGGCGGTTCAGTTTCTTCGCCATGATCGGTCTCCTTAGAGTTTCTTCGCCGCCTCGCGCACCGCGGCGAGGCACTCCTTCACGTCGTCGAGGACCTTCGGTCCGTTGACTTCATACTCGAGGGCGAGGATCCCCGTGAACTTGACCTCCTTGAGCGCCTTGAGCACGCCCAGGACGTCGAGCTTGCCCTTGCCCAGGACGTGCTCCTTCTTTTCGTCCGAGAAGTCCTTGATGTGGACGTCGTGGACGCGCGGGCCGAGCGCCTTGATCCACTTCACCGGGTCCTCCCCGTTGCGGAGGACGTGGCCCGTGTCGACGCACGAACCGATCTCGACGGGCCACTTCTCGATCGCCTTCTGGATCTGCTCGAGGTGGCCGTACTCCTTGTCCTGGGGCCCGTGGTTGTGGATCGCGACGCGGATCCCGTACTCCTTCGTCAGCGCGGAGAGGGACTCGAAGCTGTCGGCGGTGGGCGCCGCGCTGTAGACGGAGAAGCCCATCGCCTTGGCGAACTCGAACGCCTTCTTCGTGGCGTCCGCGTCCTTGGTGAACTTCTGAACGCCCCAGGACATGATCTGGACGCCCGCGGCCTTGAGCTTCTCCTTGGCGGCGTCGATTTTCGCCTTGTCGTCCGTCATGGGCAGGTGCTTGCCGGTGAACTGGGCGAACTTGAGGCCGAGGTCCTTGAGGTGCCCGAGCGTCGCGTCGAGATCGAAGTCGCGGAGCGTGTAGGTCTGAAGGCCCATGTTGAAGCCGCCGTAGGCGGGGTCGCCCTGGGCGTGCAGGAACCGGGGGAGGGCGGAGAGCGCGGCGAGGCTCGCGGCCCCGCGGAGGAAGTCGCGGCGATCCAGGCGGTTCATAGTTTTTTTCCTTCTCCAGGAGGGTTACGGGCCCATCACCATAGTGGCTCCCCCGGACGGGGGCAAGGATAATACGTGCGGTCGCGCGGCGGGTTCCCGCGATTTTCCGAGAGAAAGTGGCCGCCTTTGAATAGGATCGTGGTGAACCTACGAAAGGAATCAAATGAGCACTCCGTTGGCGATCGTCCTCCCGGCGCTCCTGGCGCTCCTCGGCCAGGCCAAGGAGAATCCGCAGTACGGCTGGTGGTCCTCCTGCAAGGCGGGGTCGAAGGTGACGCTTCGCATGGAGGGGGAGCAGGGAGGAGTGAAGCTCGTCATCGAGTCGACCCACACGCTCCTGGAGATCACGGCGGAAAAGGCCGTCGTCGAGCAGAAGACGAAGATCACGGTTTCTGGGACGGCCCAGCCGGAGCAGACGGAGAAGGAGGAGATCCTCGAGGACAAGGAGAAGGACCCGATCAAGATCGAAAAGGAGGGGGACGAGGAGATCGAGGTCGCCGGGAAAAAGCTCAAGTGCCACTGGATCCAGGGGGCCGACAAGGAAACGAAGCTCAAGCTCTGGATCTGCAACGAGATCCCGGGGAGCGTGGCCAAGGGGGAGATCACCGTGACCGCCGAGGGCGCCACGATGAAGATCAACGCCGTTTCGTGGGAGAAGAAGTGACATGAACGTCCTCGTCGCGCTGCTGGCGCTCGCCGCGCAGTCGAAGAATCCCGAGTACGACCACTGGTCCAACTGCAAGGTCGGCTCGTGGACCAAGCTCAAGGCGGAGGGCGACGTCCAGGGGCAGAAGGTCGTGATGGACTCGACCCACACGCTGCTGGAGCTCGCGGCCGAGAAGGCGGTCGTCGAGCGCAAGCAGAAGCGGACCGTGGCCGGGAAAGAGGAGCCGGAGGAGAGCGAGAAGGCACCGGTCCCCTCGGACAACGACCCCGACCCGGTCAAGATCGAGAAGGAAGGGGATGAGGAGATCGAGGTCGCCACGAAGAAGGTCAAGTGCCACTGGATCCAGGGGACCCAGGGCCAGATGAAGGTCAAGATGTGGCTGAGCAAGGAGATCCCGGGCGGCATCGCCAAGGGAGAGATGTCCGTCCCCGGCGCCGTGTCGCTGACAATCGTCGCCACGTCGTGGGAGAAGAAGTAGTCCGGGCGGCTCGAGCGTAGAGTTGAGGGGCGGAGTCGCCCGGGGGAGGAACCCATGCTGGCCAAGAAATGCCCCAAGTGCAGCGCGGTGTGGTACACGGCGCTCCCGAAGTGCGCCTTCTGCGGCATCGAGGGCGTCGACGTGCCGACCTCCACACACACCGGCCGCCTGCCCGAGAAGCCCGCTCCCGCCGCGCAGCCCGAGCCGGAGAAGCTTGCGGCCGCAGTTGCGGTGGCCGAGGCGACGCCCGTCCCGCCGACATCGCCGGAAGCCGCGATGGCTGCGGAGCAGAAAGACGTCGCCGAGCCCGTGCCGGCACCGGTCGTGGAAACGAAGCCGCAGCCTCCTCCGGTGCCGTCTCTCGTCCCGCTGGCGCCCGCCCTTAAAAAGCCGGATCCGTCGAAGCTGCCGCCGGCCCCGCAGGTCCCGTCGTCGACCTTGCCGATCGTCTTCGCCCTCCACGGCCTCGTGGCGTGCGTCATCCTGCCGGTCGCGGCGTTCATGCACCTGGACCGGACCGTGAGCATCATGGCCTATCTCGCCGGAGCGATCCTGCTCCCGTTCGCGCCCCTCGCGTGGTTCGCGGGCCGGCGCTACGAGGACCGCTGCATCGACCTCGGGTTCCAGCCCGCCGGCTCGGGCCGCGCCGGGCGGCTCTTGGGGATGATCGTGACGATCCTCATCTCGCTCGAAGGCTCGATCCTCGCCTTCGCCGCGGCGGTCCGGCTCATCTCGGCGGGAAAGTAGCCGCCACGCGGTCACGATCACGGGCATCGACGGTCTACTGGGCATGAAGCAATACCGCCAGGATGCGCACGTCCTCCCTCTCGTCATCTGGGCGGTCCTCTGTGTCGCCCTGGCGATTTTCCTCTTCGTGCACGGTCACAGGATCGTCAGCCGGGTGCTCCGCACGGAGGAGATCGCGGCCGGCGTGGGGCTGCTCATCGTGGGTCCGGTGACGCTGACCGTCTATCTCGTCCGGGCGCGAAAGGTCTGGGTGGAGGTCGATCCGGGTCAAGGCATCGTGGTTAGCGGCAAACGGATCATTCCCTGGGACCAGGTCTGCAGCATCGAGCGACGGCGTCCCCGTTTCCGGCGGACGACGGGACCCGCCGAGGGGGACATCCTCGAAAAGACGGGCGGATGCGTGGACCCGGGCTGCGGCGGATGCGTCGACGTCGCGAGCGTCGGAGAGGCGTTCGCCGTCATCGGATTCATCCTCGCGGCCCTGGTTGCGCTCTGGCTCCTGGTGATGGTCGTCATTCCACTCTTTCTCATTCCCCTCGTCGAGGTCTTCGCCCCCTTCGGCGACCGCATCAAGATCGTGTGGCGCGGCCGGAGCATCGTCCTCCGGGATCTCCGCGAGGCCGACGAGTTCGTCCGCCTCGTGTCGGCCCACAAGCCCGTGGTCGAGCGGTAGTCCAGATTCTGGCGTTCCTTCTTTGAATGTGTAGGATGGGGGCCTGCCCGCCGAAGCGCAGGACCGAAGGCGCGGAGGGGGGCGATCCGAGGGTCACTTCCATGGGCAAGCACGTCCGCGTCGGCATCGTGGGCAGCGGGTTCGCCGCCCACTTCCATCTCGCGAGCTACGAGAAAGTCTACGGCGAGGATTTCGAGGTCCGCGGCATCCACGGCCGCAACAAGGACAAGACCGCCCACCTCGCGAAGGAGTTCGAGGTCCCCAAGGTCTTCGACTCCGTCGAGCAGCTCATGGCCGACAAGGAGATCGACGTCGTCGACCTCGTCGTCCCGAACTACCTCCACGTCCCCTATGCCGTGATGGCCGCGCAGCACGGGAAGCACGTCTTCTGCGAGAAGCCCTTGAGCGGCTACTTCGGGCCGCCGGACAAGCGGAACGAGAAATGGTCCGCAAAGGGCGTCAGCCGCGAGTCGATGTTCAAGGCCGTGGTCGACGATGCGAACAAGGCGTACGACGCGATCGCGAAGGCGGGTGTCACGCTCTGCTACGGGGAAAACTGGGTCTACGCGCCGCCGATCGTGAAGCTGAACCGCCTGCTCGCGGCCTCGAAGTCGAACATCATGCGCATCCAGGGCGAGGAGTCGCACTCGGGCTCGCACGCCGAGTACGCGAAGCGCTGGCAGACCGCGGGTGGCGGCTCGCTCCTGCGCCTTGCCGTCCACCCGGTCGGCGCGGCGATCTACCTCAAGTACGAGGAGGGCCGGCGACGCGGCGGGAAGCCGATCCGCCCGACCCACGTCACGTGCGAGGTCGCGAACCTCACCTGGATGAAGTCCTTCCAGGACGAGCCGAAGAAGTTCATGAAGACCGGCTGGGACGACGTCGAGGACTACGGCTCGATCCATCTCACGTTCGACGACGGATCGGTCGCGCAGCTCACGTCGTGCGACATCGTGATGGGCGGGATCTACAACTACCTGACGATCTACGGCTCGCGTTGCGTGCTGAAGGCGAACGTCAACCCGAACACGGCCTGCCAGGCCTACACGCCCGACGGCGACTTCTTCAAGGACGAGTACCTGGTCGAGAAGACCGAGACGAAGGAGGGCTGGTCGTTCCCCTCGCCCGACGAGGACATGGTGACGGGCTACCCCGACGAGCTTCGCGACTTCGTGGGCGCGATCTCGCACGGCCGCGCCCCCAAGAGCGACCTCACGCTCGCGCACGACGTCCTCACGGTCACCTACGCCGCGTACTGGAGCGCCGAAAAGGGCCAGCGGATCGACATCCGCCCCCACCTGAGGGGATGAGTCCATGCCGATCGTGACCGCCGCTGAACTCCGGAAATCCCTGGACCAGGCCCTGGCCTCGGTCCCGATCACGGACATCCATACGCATCTCTACGCGCCGTGCTTCGGCGACATGCTCTCCTGGGGCATCGACGACCTCCTGACGTACCACTACCTGATCGCCGAGTTCTTCCGCGTCTCGGACATGCCGTACGAAACCTTCTGGTCGCTGCCCAAAAAGGCCCAGGCCGAGGCGATCTGGAAGGCGCTCTTCATCGACCAGAGCCCGCTCAGCGAGGCGACCCGCGGCGTCGTCACCGTCCTCCACGCGCTCGGAATCGACGCGAAAAAGCGCGACCTCGGCCCGATCCGGGCGTTTTACGCAAAGCAGTCGCGCGACGCCTTCATCGACCGCGTCTTCGCGCTCGCGGGCGTGAAGGACTGCGTCATGACGAACGACCCGTTCGACGACGCGGAGCGGCCGACGTGGCTCAAGGGATACCGCGAGGATCCGCGGTTCAAGGCGGCGCTCCGGATCGACCCGGTGCTCCTCGGATGGGACAAGTCCTGGCACCGGCTCCACGACTTCGGGTACAAGGTCGAGCACCGGCTGACGCCCAAGACCCTCAAGGAGGTCCAGCGGTTCCTTCGCGAGTGGGCGGGGCGGACGGGCGGGCTCTACGTGGGCGTCTCGCTCCCGCCGACCTTCTCCGCGCCGGAGAATTCGATCACCGGCCAGCTCCTCGAACGCGCGCTCCTCCCGGTCTGCGCGGAGCTTGGCCTCCCGCTCGCGATGATGATCGGCGTCCGTCGTCAGGTCAACCCCGAGCTCCGCATGGCGGGCGACGGCATGGGCCGCGGCAACGTCGAGGCCGTCGAGTACCTCTGCTCGGCCTTCCCGAAGAACAAGTTCATGATCACGATGCTCTCGCGCGAGAACCAGCACCAGCTCTGCGTCGCGGCGCGGAAATTCCGGAACCTCCATGTCTTCGGCTGCTGGTGGTTCGTGAACAACCCGTCGATCATCGAGGAGATCACGCGCGAGCGGTTCGAGCTTCTGGGGCCCACGTTCACGGCCCAGCACTCCGACGCGCGCGTCCTCGACCAGGTCATCTACAAGTGGGCCCATTCCAAGAAGATCGTGGGCGACGCGCTCTTTGAGAAGTACTCCGGCCTGCTCGCCTCGGGCTGGGCGCTCGACGAGAAGGAGCTGGAGCGCGACGTCGCCGGGCTCTTCGGCGGGAACTTCCGGGCGTTCCTGGGTCGGTCGCGGTGAAGGCCGGGTTCTTCGGCGGCGGATCGTTCACCGCGGCGGAACGTGACTGGATCGAGCGCGCCGTCAAGCGGGGCGCCCTCACGCCGTTCCAGGTCCGGAAGACCCTGATCGCCCGCGACGGTCAGGGCCCGACCGTGCCGCTCGGGATCGTGGCCGTCTCGCTGGGCTACCTCAAGGAGTCCGACCTGGAGGCGCTGGGCACCTCGTCGCAGCGGATCAAGAAGCAGCCCGCGCCCCCCGAGGAGATCGTCCCGATCTACGGCTCCTGCACGGTGCTGGAGCCCCTGGGCCGCGGCCCGTGCGGCTCCGTCTACGTTGCGCTCCACGGCGACAGCGGCGCCCGCGTGGCCCTCAAGGTCATCGCGCCCAACGCGCTCAACCGCCCGTTCTTCCCCCGCTTCATGGGGAGCGTGCGCCACGCGCTCGCCCTGTCCCATCCGGCGATCGTCCGGGTCGTCGACGCGGGAATCCAGGACGGCTCTCTCTATGTCGCCTCCTCGCTCGTGCAGGGGACGACGCTCGCGGAGTTCGTCCGTTCCAACGGGCCGCTCGCCGTGGGGCAGGCCGTCTCGATCCTCCGACAGGTGGCGGAGGCGCTCGGCGAGGCCCACGCGGCGGGACTCGTTCACGGGAACCTGAAGCCCGAGAATGTCTTCATCACGGGGAAGTTCCAGGCGCGGATCACGGACTTCGGCCTGGGCCGGGCCGACGTGACGTTCCTCAAGGAGCACGCCGACCAGGCCGGGACGATCATCTACAGCCTCGCGCCCGAGCAGTGGAACCACGAGGCCGCGCCCGCCTCCGACCTCTACGCGTGCGGCGTGCTGTGGCACTTCATGCTGACGGGCCGGTTCCCGTTCGAGGGACGCTCCTACCCGGAGATCCGGAAGAAGCACGAGAAGGCGCCGCCCCCCTCCGTCTCCCGCGCCGGGATCCCGCCCGCGGCCGACGCGCTGGCCGCGCGACTCCTGGCCAAGGACCCCGCGGCGCGGCCCGCTGCGGCCGACCTCGTCGACGCCCTCGGGTCGATGCACACGGTGCGTCGCCGTCCCCGCTGAGGCTTCAGTTCTTCTCCTCGCGGACCTTCTTCAGCTTCCCCTCGACCTCTTCGCGCGACGGCCAGCCCGGCGGCGCGACCCGGAGCGCCTGTTCGAGCGCCGCGATGGCCATGTCGAGCTCGCGCAGCTCATAGAGGGAGAGGCCGAGGACGACGTACGTCACGGGCTGCTTCGGGTCGAGCTCCACGGCCTTCTTCGCGTCGGCCACCGCCTCTTTCCACTCGCCCCGCTCGAACCTTGCGGAGGCGCGGTTGCCCCAGGCCATCGCCAGCTTCGGGTCGAGCTCGACCGCACGGCTGGCGTCGCGGAAGGCCGCGTCCCATTCGCTCCGGAAGAGGCGCGCGGCGGAACGGTTGACCCAGGCCAGGGCATAGCCCGGCTCCCGCTCGATCACGACGTCCAGGTCCGCCAGGGCGGCGTCGGCGTCCCCTTTGCGGAGGAGGGCATTGGAGCGGTTGAGGAGCGCCATCGGGTGACCGGGATCGAGCTCCAGGGCCCGGCCGGCCTCCTCGATGGCACCGTCCCAGTCGCCCTTCCCGAGGCGTCCGCCGGCCCGGTTGACGTGCGCCAGGGCGAGCGACGGATCGAGCTCCAGCGCCTTAGTCGAGGCCTCGATCGCGGCATCGAAGTCGCCTTGGGACAGGCACAGGGCGCCGCGGGTGAGGTAGGCCTCGGGTGGGATTGGGGCGAGGGCGAAAGCCTTCGAGAGGTCGGCCGAGGCGCCCTCCAGGTCGCCCTGGTTGAATCGGGCCGTGGCGCGGTTGATCCACCCGAAGCTCAGCTGGGGATCGAGTTCGATGGCCTTCGAGGCGTCCGCCCCCGCGCCCGCGTGATCGCGCTTCTCCAGCCGGGCGGCGGCCCGGTTGGCGTGGAAGATGGATTGACGGGGAGTGAGACGGATCGCCTCGGTCGCGTCCCGCTCCGCCGCGTCGAAGTCCCGGAGCTTGAGCTGGACCACCGCGCGGTCCCCCCAGGCCTCCGCCAGGCCCCGGTCGAGTTCGATCGCGCGCGAGTAGTCGGCCAGGGCCTTCTGGAAGTCCTGCTTCAGGAGCCAGGCCGAGGCCCGGCTGACATAGGAGTCCGCGCGGCGGGGGTCGATCGCGATGAGCGAGTTGAAGTCTCCGATCGCCCCCTCCAGGTCCTTCGCATCGATCCGGGTGAAACCCCGGTCGCGCCAGGCGGGGGCGTAGTGGGGCGCGATCTGGATCGCGCGGTCGTCCCAGACGAGGTGCTCCGCGAGCGAGGGGCCGCAGATCCCGAGCCAGATGCAGTAGTCCTCCGAGGGCGCCGCCTCGTTGGCCGCCTTGAGGTCGGCCAGCGCCTTCTCCCGGCGCATCTCCACGAACCAGGTCCAGATGAAGGTGGTGAGCTTCTCCGCCACGGCGTCCTCGGGGGTGCGGGAGAGGCCCCACCGTTCGACCGAGACCGGGTCGGCGCCCTCCGTCCAGCCCTTCCGAAGCGCCGCCATCGCCTCCTCGAGGAGGGGCCGGTAGGTCCGCTTGTTCGCCTCCCGCTCCTGTTCGGTCTGTCCTTCCTTCCTCGCCAGGTACTGGTCGAGCTTCACCCGGGCCAGCAGCGCCCACGCGGGGGCGAAATTCGGATCGAGGCGGATCGCCTCGCGGAGATCCTCTTCCGCAGGCTCGTCCCGGCCTTCGAAGACCCGCGCCTGCGCCCGGACGTAGCGCCCCTGCGGAAGACCGGGATGGCGGGCGACGAATCCGGAGACCTTCTCAATCTGCTGGTCCAGCGCGCTGCGGATGTCCTCGGGCTTCCGGAACGACTGGCGCGTCCACTCCTTCAGGAGGAGCATCTGCGTACGGAGCTCGGTCAGCTCCGCCAGCGACTTCCGTCGCGACCGCTCCGCCGTGACGTTGAGCAGGAGGATCCCGAGCGCCAGCGCCGCCACCCCGAGCCCCGTGGCGACCACGGCGCGGCGCCGGTGGACGAACTTGCGGAGACGGTAGGCCGGGGAGGGCGGATGGGCCAGGATCGCCTCACCGCCCAGCCAGCGGGCCAGGTCGTCGGCCAGCTCGCGCGCGCCCGCGTAGCGCCGCTCCGGGTCCTTCTCCAGGCACTTCATCACGATCGTCTCGAGCTCGCGGTCGAGCCGGGGGTTGCGCTTCCGGAGCGGGACGGGTTCCTCCTCGACCACTTTCTTCAGAAGCGCGTAGACCTCCGAGTCGTCGAACGGCGGCGTCCCCGCGAGGAGGTCGTAGAGCGTCGCGCCCAGCGCGTAGACGTCGCTCCGCGGCCCGACGAGCGCGGCGTCGCCCCTCGCCTGCTCGGGCGGCATGTAGGCGGGCGTGCCCAGGATCGAGCCCGCGGCCGAGAGCGACGAGTCGACGGACGCGGGCTTCGCCAGGCCGAAGTCCATCACGAAGACGCGCGTGCCCTCGACCATGAGGTTGTGCGGCTTGAGGTCGCGGTGGATCACGCCCTGCTCGTGGGCGTGGTGGACCGCGAGCGCGGCGTCGCGGACGAGCGCGACCACGCGCCTCGCGTCGTCGCGGGGGATCGAGGCGAGCGTGCCGCCCTGGATGAGCTGCATCGCGATGAACGGCTTCCCGCCGGCCTCGCCGACCTCGTAGACCGCGGCGATGTTGGCGTGGTTGAGCGAGGCCGCGGTCTGCGCCTCGCGGCGGAACCGCGCGAGCTGGGCCGGGTCCTCGTAGTGGAGGAACTTGAGCGCGACCCAGCGGCGGAGGTCACGGTCCCACGCGCGCCACACTTCGCCCATGCCACCCGCGCCGAGGCGCGAGACCTTGACGTATTTTCCGACGAGGCTCGACGCGTCGGCCGAGGCGAGCCGCGCCTCCGGCGGGAGCGACGGTTCCGCCAGCGGCGCGCGGTCGCCCGAGGGCCGGAGCGTCGCCTCGACGTGGCTCGACGAGAGGTATCCCCGGCGCGCGAGGAGCTCGCCCAGCCGGGGCGGCGTCACGCCCTCGGCGGCGAGCCGGGCGATGAACGAGAGGCACTCGTCGACCTTCTCCTTCGAGCAGAGCCCCTGCGTGACGACGAGCTCGGCGAACTGGAGATCCTCGGCGCGGTGGGGTGCCGCCATTCAGGGAGATTATAGCCCGGCTACTTCCCGCGGAAGATCATGACGTAGCGGTAGTAGGTCTCGAGCGTGAGGGCGTTGATCGCGGTCGAGTAGACGCGGCCGCCCTCGTGGCTCCAGCGGTCGACCGGTTCCCACGACCCGCCCTTGCAGCCGGCCTTCGGGGGGGTCTGGTTCTTCGTGAGGACCTCTTTCATCACTCCGTTCCACGTCCACCAGTTTGCGTCGTCCGAACCGTGGAACTGGAAGAGCGCCTGCGACGCCTGGAACCAGTGGTAGAAATCGATTGCGTTCCCGTCCCACTTCGGCGGATCCTTGAGAAGGACCTCGCTTCCCTTCGCGAGGAATGGGATATTCTTCCTCTTCTGGATCTGGATCCGGCTGTGCATGACCATGGCGGTCAACGTCGGATGGACGTCGAAATGCTCGTTGGGGGCCGGGACGATGTTGGGTGCAGTCCCTTTCTTGAAGTAGCCCGCGCGGCCCGCGTCTTCGTCCGCGTGGGCCGCCAGACATGCGAGCGCGCCGTCGTAGACGTCCTTGCGGAAGGAAAGCATCGCGATCTCCGCCGCCCGGAGCGCCATCACGCACCAGCCCGTGACCGACGGGTCGCTGTCGCCGCACTGCGCGCTGTACCGCCAGCCGTCACCCTTGTTCTGCGCGGCGACGATGAAGTCGACCGCCTTCTGGGCGGGCAGGAGCAGGGTCTTGTCATCGTGGAGGGCGTGGGCTTCCGCGAGGGCGATCGTCGCGATCGCGTGGCCGTACATGTACTTTGCTCCGCGGGCGCCGACGCAACCGTCCTTGTCCTGTTGCTTCCGGAGCCACTCGATGCCGTCGCGGATGACCTTTCCGAAGTTGATGCCGTCGTATTCCTTGTCGGACGCGGTCGAGAGGCCGGTCCCGAGGAAGGCCATGAGCGCGAGCCCGGTGTTGCCGACGGTCCAGTCGTCGGTGCCGCCCGGGTTGGGCTTGCAGGGCGTCCCCTCGCCGGTCGCCTTGCACCGGTCGACGTAGTCCTTGGTCTTCCACGAGCCGTCGGCCGCCTGGTGGCGGGCGAGCCACTTGAGCGCGTTGAGGACGGCAGTTTCGGTCGCCTCTCCGCCGCCTCCTGCGGCGATCAGGTGCTCTTTGCTGACGATCCGGCATTGCTCGAGGATCGTAGTGTCGTCCTGCGCGAGGAGGGGCGAAGCCACAAGGAAGAGGAGGATCGGTCGCACGAGGGAAGTATAACGCACGGAATGGGGCGGAGGTTCAGGGGCCGGCCTGCTTGAGCGAGACGCGGGAGAACCGGACGCGACCTTCCTTCGCGAGCTTCTCGAACTCGCCGATCTCGGCGTCGGTGAAGAGGAGGCCGCCGGCCTTCTCGCTTCTCGCGCAGGCCTGGTGTTCGAGCTCGCCCGGAAGCAGCGTGCCGGGGACATTGCCGTGGCCGAGGATGTCCTGGATCACGGCGTTCACGTTCTGCTTCTGGGTCCGCTTCTGGGCGAAGGCGCCGCAGTCGAGGGCGTCGGGCTTGATCGCCTGGAAGTAGAAGTTGCACCCGTGCTTCTCGTCGGCCGCGCCGGCCTGCCAGCGGTTGCGGAGCGTCGGGAGCGATCCGCCCGAGTAGGCGGCGAGGAGCTCGTCGATCAGGGAGAGCCCGTAGCCCTTGTGCTGTCCAAAGGGGAGGAGGGCCTTGACCTGGGTCGCGTCGGTCGTCTCCTTGCCGTTCTCGTCGACGGCGCAGCCGGGCGGGAGCGGCTTGTTCTCACGGACGAACTGCTGGACGCGGCCCATGGCGACGACGCTCGTCGCCCAGTCGATGCAGACGGGGAAGCCGACGGCGTCGGTGGTGGGGAAGCCCCACGAGTGCGGGTTGGTGCCGAGGGTGGGGAACTTTCCGCCGAACGGGACGACCTCGGCGAGCGAGGCGGTGCAGCAAGTGTAAGCGATGTAGCCCTTCTTCGCGGCGTCGATCACGTACCCGCCGCCCCATAGATAGTGGAAGGCGTTGTCGACGATGACGGCGCCGATGCCGAAGCGGTCGGCGAGCTTCATGGCGGCGGCCATGGCCTCGAGCCCGACGGCCTGGCCGAGCTTGCGGTTGGCATTCCACTTCTGGACGGCGCGGTAGGGGCTCTTGAGTTTTTCGATTTTCGCGTTGGGGACACAGCCGCCGACTTTCGAGCCGAAGAGCTCGTCGAGATGGAGGGCCTTGATCGCGTTGTGGGTCTTGATGCCGTGCCGCGCCGTCAGGTTGGAGAACTCGGCGGCCTGCTTGGCTTCCTTTGAACTGTAGCCGCGCTTCTTGTAGACGGCGGCGACGATGCGGTCGTGGACGTCGTGCGGCAGGATCCAGTCGGGCATGCGGGACAGTTCACCATATGGGGGGCTTGGGCGTCAACGAACGGAGGCGGTGAACCCGGGGGAGGATCGTATAATCGAACCGAACCATGGACGCGAAGCTCTCCGAGGACGGCGCGTATTACATCGTCAAGTACGTCGGCGTCCGGACCCTCCCGAAAATCATGGCGCTCCTCCGCGAGGTCGAGGAGAACGCCCTGAAGACGGAGGTCTACACGTACCTCTTCGATCTCCGGGAGTCGGAGGAGGGATTCTCGGTGGCCGACAAGTACACGCTCGGCATCCACCTGGCCCAGCTGTTTTCGAACAAGTACCGGGTGGCGGTCGCCATCCGGAAGGAGCATCTCACCGGCTTCCTTCAGAATGTCTCCACGAACCGCGGCGCCACGGATTTCCTCATCACGGATGACGAGGCGAAGGCCCGGGGGTGGATGAAGAGGGGGAAGTGAAGTCGGCCGAAGGATCGGGATCCCGGCGACTCGCATTTTCTGCAGCGAAGACGGAGGGATGGGCTATTCTTCAACGAATCCAGGGATGCGATCGATGAGCAAGATTTCAATGCGGCGCGCGGTCTGCCTGGCCGTCCTCGTCCTCGTGGCTTTGGCGGCGGGTCCCTCTCAAGGCACGGTGCAGGTCCAGGCCGGCCGCGCCCAGGCGCCGATCGGGCCTCTCGGACACTGGAAAGGCGACGACGGCGCGACCCCCAAGGGGGCCGCCGATGCGTCGGGGAACGGCTTTCACGGGACCTTTTCCGCGGGGTCCGGCACGTCGACGGAGGTTCCGAAGACGAACTTCCCCAATTCCGGCAGCATCAACCTGGATGGGGTGGCGGGCGTCGTCACCATCCCCGACTCCCCGGCGCTTCGGATCACCGGGGACATCACGATCGCCTTCTGGAAGCGCCGGACCGTGGAGGTCAAGGATTGGACCCGGCTGGTGGGGAAGGGGAACGGGGGGCAGCGGAACTACGGGATCTGGGAGTACCCCAACGGCGACGGCCGCATCAAGTGCCAGATGTACAACGCCGGCGGACAGTCCGTCCTCGAGCTGGATTCCCCGGGGAACACCGCGCTCAACACCTGGTACCACATCGTCTTCACGGTCTCGGTCAACGCCGCGGCGCTCTATCTGAACGGGGCGCTCGTCGCCAACGCCACGCGCACGGGGGAGCCCGGGACCTCGGCCGACCCTCTGACCTTCGGGTTCGCGGGCTATCATGCCTACTATCCCGGGCAGCTCGACGACATCCGGATCTACGACCGCGCCCTGTCGATGAGCGAGATCGTGTACCTGGCCGCGGGTCACGGTCCGCCGGCGGCGCCGACGGGCCTCGCGGCCGCGAACGCCGCGGGCCAGCCGGTGGCGCTCAAATGGACCGCGTCGGCGACGGTTCCGCCCGCGGGCACGGCGACGTACTACGTCGTCAAGCGCTCGACGACCCAGGGCTCCGGCTACGTGACCGTGGCGTCGTGCATGACGCTGACGACGTACACGGACCTCTCGGCCGACCCCAAGACGGCCTACTACTACGTGGTGACCGCGCTCAACCCGGGCGGCGAGAGCGTCCCCTCGAACGAGCTCGCCGTCGCGCCTCCCTCCAAGTGAACCTCCCCGTTTCGATCGCGGCGCCAGAACGAGAGGATTGAACTAGCGCACCAATAGATCAGCGAAATCGAGAATTGATACCGCCGTGGTTACACCCCTCCAGGACCCGTCAAAGAGGCTCTTTGAACTTCACTATGCACTGTGACGCTTGATGTATCTGCGCCTTGCTACTACGACCTACGAGAACGGGACTGGACGATCTGGTTCAAGGTGGACGGCAAGCCGGTCTGGTCGACGGACTTCATGACGCTGAAGGACGACGTGAAGGACCTCGGCCAGATGGACGGAAAGATAGAGACCCTACCCTTGCGATCCGTCCTTGATCGTGTGGATGTTCAGAAACAACATCACGGGCTTGGGGCCCGTGTGGAGCAGCCCGGAGGCTGCCTCCTTCCGGCGGAAATCGAAGCGCTCGTAGAACCCCACGGCCTCGGGTTTCGCGTCCACCGTGACCCCCGTGCATCCATAGTCCCGGGACATCTTCAGGGCGAGCTCGAAGACGAAACGCAGGAGCTCGCTCCCCACGCCTTGGCGCTGGAGTGACCGGGCCACAGCCATCCGCGCCAGCCGGAGGATTGGCACCGGGTAGCGGGGAAGGCGTCCCGTGAGCGTGGAAGGAGGAAGATCCGCGGCTTCGATCTGGCCGGGAGCCACGGTGACGAACCCCAGAATCAGGGCGCCCTCGACGGCGACGTACGTCGCCCCGATGTGGTTGGCGAACTGGTTCTGACCCGCGTACTTCGAGAGGAAGCGGTCCAGGTCGAGGTTGCCCGAGGAGAACCGGCTCCGGTCGTCGCTGGGCCGGAGCGCCCTAATCTCCATGCCGCCGGGACATCAGCTTGCGCAGGGCGGGCGAGGCCTTGCGGGGCTTCTCGATCTCGCGCACGAGCTCCTTGAAGGACTCGTTCGTGAGCACGATGGTGGAGGGGATGATGACGTCGTCCGGCAGCTCCTGGAGCGCCTGGAGATGATGGCGAAGGGCCTCCTCGACGACGTACCCCTTCTTCAGGCCCCGGGCCTTGACCAGCTGCTCCAGCATGTCCTTGGTCGTTTGGGAAACGACCGCGGAAATCTGGACTTCGTGTGCCTTGGTGGCCATGTCGTGAACTCCTCATGGAAAATCTACATTATTCTAGGGAGGAGGTCAAGGGCGTGACCTTGTCCCGCGTGCGTGACTTCAGGCCCTTCCGCGCGTACCAAGTATCTGGATCCCTGAAGGAGAACCGCCATGACCGCCTTCGTCGCCCTGCTCGCCCTCGCGCTCCAGGAGGCCGACCGCCTCCCCCTCGTGAATGACGCCGAACTCCAGCCCCTCCGCGTCCACATCGGCCGGCTCCGCGAGGCGCTCGACTATCTCGGCCAGCCTTTGTCCAAGGACGCCGCTGCGGCCCTCGACGCCGCGCTGAAAGAACCCGATGCCGCGAAGGCGCTCCGCGGGATCCAGGAGACGCTCGATCCGCTTTGCCTCGCCGGCGTCCACATCAACCCCGAGTCGCGCGTCAAGGTCGCCCCCGGCGCCGCCGCGCGCATGCTCGCCGAGCATGGCTGGGTCCAGTTCCTGCTGAAAGTCCACAACGAGGCCGGCGTCACCGCGCCCCTCAAGGCCGCGAGCCCCCAGGCGCTCTCCATGTTCAACTCGCCCAAGGACAAGATCGAGGACCGCTGGCTCGACCTCAAGAGCTTCGACGACCGGCCGCTCCAGAAAAACCTCTCGGGCGTCCGCCTCGAGTACCGCATCCTCCAGCTCTACAGCCGCGACGCGGGCAAGCGTGCCGCCGTCCTCTCCTTCGACGTGGGCCAGGGCACCCAGGACCTCGGCTTCAGGAACGATGTGACGCTCACGTTCGACGTCCAGCAGTCCCTCCCCCTCACGTTCCGCGTGAAGGACTCCGACGGCAAGCCCGCGAGCGCCGGCTTCGTCATCCGAGACCCCCAGGGCCGCGTTTATCCCTCGCAGGCCAAGCGCACCCGGCCCGACTTCGCCTTCCACCCCCAGATCTACCGAGCCGACGGCGAGTCGATCCGGCTGCCGCGCGGGACGTACACGATCGACGCGACGCGCGGCCCCGAGTATCTAGCCGAGAAGAAGATGGTCACGATCGGCGACGGGCCGGCCACGGTCGAGATCGCGCTCCGCCGCTGGGTCGATCCCTCGACCCTCGGCTGGTGGTCGGGCGACCACCACATCCACGCCGCGGGTTGCGCCCACTACGAAAAGCCCGAGGAGGGCGTCTACCCGCCCGACATGCTCAAGCACATCCTGGGCGAGGACCTGAAGGTCGGCTCCACCCTCACGTGGGGCCCGGGCTTCGACTTCCAGAAGCAGTTCTTCACCGGCAAGACCGACGCGGTCTCGGTCTACCCGTACCTCATCCGCTACGACATTGAAATCTCCGGCTTCGGCTCCCACCAGTCGGGCCACCTCTGCCTCCTGCGTCTCAAGGACCAGATGTATCCGGGCGGGACCTCGAAGACCCATTGGCCGACGCTCTGCCTCAACTCGCTCAAATGGGCGAAGAAGCAGGGCGCGGTCTGCAGCCCCGCCCACTCGGGCTGGGGCCTCGGGCTCCAGAGCGACGCGCTGCCGAACTACGACATCCCGCCGTTTGATTCGATCGGCGCGATCGAGTACATCGTCGACGTCACCCACGAGGTGCCCGGGCCCGACGGGAAGCCCGTGCCCGCGGTCGACTTCATCTCGCACGGCGACACGCCGTACGTGTGGGAGCACAACATCTGGTACCACACGCTCAACGCGGGCTTCCGCACGCGGATCAGCGGCGAGACCGACTTCCCGTGCATCTACGGCGAGCGGGTCGGCCTCGGGCGCTCGTACGTCAAGATCGACGGGAAGCTCGATTACGACCTCTGGTGCGAGGGCATCCGCCTGGGGCGGACCTACGTCTCCGACGGCAAGAGCCACCTGATCGACTTCAAGGTCAACGGTGTCGAGCTGGGCACCCAGGGCAGCGAAGTGCGCCTCGACGCGGCGGGCAAGGTCACCGTGAGTGCGAAAGTTGCGGCGATGCTCCCCGAGGCGCCCGACCGCTCGATCCGTCCCTACTCCGACGTGATCGCGAAAGCGGGAGGCCAGGGCAGCAAGTGGGCGGCGGACCTCAAACCCTTCTGGCACGTCGAGCGCGCCCGGATCGGCGAGACGCGCGACGTGAAGGTCGAGGTCATCGTGAACGGTTATCCCGTGGCCTCGAAAGTAGTGAAGGCGGACGGCGTGATGGGCGACGTCTCCTTCGAAGTCCCGATCGAGCGCTCCAGCTGGGTGGCGCTCCGCATCCTGGGGACCTCGCACACGAACCCGGTCTTCGTCGTCGTGGGCGGCAAGCCGATCCGCGCCTCGCGCCGGAGCGTCGACTGGTGCCTGAAGTCGGTCGACCGCTGCTGGTCGCAGAAGGAGCGGTTCATCGCGGCGGCTGAGAAGGAGGAGGCGGTCGCGGCCTACGAGCACGCCCGCCTGGTCTACCGGAAGCTGCTCGCGGAGTGCGAGGTCGACTGAGGCTCAGGACGTGAAGCGAAAGAGGCGGATGGCATTCCCGCCCAGCACCTTCGCCTGGTCGTCCGCGGAGAAGTGGCTGATGTACGAGCGCGCCTTCTCGCGCGCCGCGCGATAGGATTCGGCCGTCGCCTTCTCGTCGAAGCCGCCGCCGTAAATCATCCGGTCGGGTCCAAAAGAGTCGGCCAGTCGGCGGATCGACGGCGCGATGTCGCGATGCGGGTACTGCGTCTTGGGCTGGATCGCCGAGAGCTTGATCACCGTGTTCTTCAGCTTCCCCCAGCCGACCACGACCGCGTGCTCCTCGGGCGTCCCCTGGAGCGGACGGCCGAGGTGGTCGATGATCACGGTCGTGTCGGGGAACTCCTTGATGAGCGGTTCGAACCCCGGCGCCCACCGCGGCTCGAAATGAAGCTGGACGATCAGGCCGAGATCGGCGATCCGCTTCCAGAGCGCGCGGAGCTCGGGCTTACCAAAGGGGGGCAGCCGCTCGGGCGCATAGGCGTGGATGCGCGCCGTCACGATCGGGAGCCGCTTCACGAGGTCGTTCATCCCCGCATCGCGCCCCGCGAAGAAGAGGCACGTCCCTTTGAGCTTCTTGCCGCCGACCGCGAGGCAGTGCTCGAGGTAGCGATGGTCGTCCTGGTAGGGCTCGGGGTGGACGACGATCGCGTGGTCCACGGTCGCGGCACCCATGAGTTCCACCAACCGCTCCGGTGTCGCCGGCGCCAGCGGCCAGTAGGGTCCGTTCTCGTGGTACGGAAACCGCGCGTCGTCGGGGCCGGCGAAGCAGTGGAGGTGCGTGTCGACGATCGGCACGGCATTCTTCTCGCGCGACGCCGGTCCGGCGCACCCCGCGAGCGTTGCCGCCGCCGTCGCCTTCAGGAATTCGCGTCGCGTGGCCATCACTTCTTCAACACCTTCTTGAAGGCCGCGAGCGCCTGGTCCACGACTTCCGGCCGCGCGCCGTAGCCCATCAGGCCGACCCGCCAGATCTTGCCCGCGAGCTCGCCCAGGCCGCCGCCCACCTCGATCCCGTGCTCCTCGAGCAGCTGCTTGCGGACGGGCTTGTCCTCGAAGCCCACGGGGATCTTGATCGCGTTGAGCTGCGGGAGCCGGCGGCCCTCCTTCACCTGGAGCTCGATCCCGAGCGGCGCGAGCCCCTTGACGAACCGCTCGTGCGCCTCCTGGTGGCGCTTCCACCGCGCCTCCAGGCCCTCCTCGAGCACGATGCGGAGCGACTCGTGGAGTCCGTAGATGTTGTTGATCGGCGCCGTGTGGTGGTACGCGCGGTCGGCGCCCCAGTATTTACGGACGAGCGACATGTCGAGGTACCAGCTCTGCACCTTTGATTTCCTCTGGTCGAGCTTCTCGACGGCGCGCGGGCTGAAGCTGATCGGGGCGAGCCCGGGCGGGCCGCCGAGACACTTCTGGGTGCCCGTGTAGATCGCGTCGATGCCCCACGCGTCGACCTCGACCGGGAGGCCGCCCGTCGACGTGACCGCGTCGACGATCGCGAGCGCGCCGTGCTTGTGGGCCAGGTCGACGATTTCCTTCACCGGCTGGTTGTAGCCGGTCGACGTCTCGGCTTGGACGAAGCCGAGGACCTTCACATTCTTCCCTTTGAGGAGCGGCTCGACGTCGCCCGGCTCGAAGCCCTCGCCCCAGCGCGCGTCCTTGACGGTGACCTTGCCCCCGGCGCGGCCGGCAATGTCGGCCATGCGCGCGCCGAAATAGCCCTGCACGAGGATGACGACCTCGTCGCCCGGCTCGACGAGGTTGACGAGGCACGTCTCCATCCCGGCGGTGCCGGTCCCGGAGACGGGGAAGGTCAGGTCGTTCTTCGTGCGGAACACCTCCTTCAGCATCCCGCGGACCTCGTCCATAAGCTTCAGGAACTGAGGATCGAGGTGGCCGAGCGTCGGCCGGGTGAACGCCTGCAGGATTCGCGGGTCGATGGGGCTGGGCCCCGGACCCAAAAGAAGCCGGACAGGGGGCATGAAGCTGGGGGGGACCGCCATGGCTGCCTCCAAAAGCTCAGCAAAAACAGACTGTCCGTTTTTGTCAAAGCGCAAAAACGGACGGTCTATTTTTGCGCATCGTAAGACTCCGCCAGGAGCTCGACGGGGTGGACCACCCGGGCGGGCACACCCGCCTCCTTCAAACCGTAGCGGATCTGCAGGATGCAGCCCGGGTTCCCCGTCGCCACGATGTCCGCGCCGCTTTTCTTGATGCACTCGATCTTTCGCGCCAGGACGTCCTCGAGAGTTTCGGCTCCGTCACCGAGTAGAGCCCCGCGCTCCCGCAGCAGAACTCCGCGTCCTCGAGCGGCACCGCCTCGAGCCCCGGGATGCTCCGGAGCATCGTCTTCGGCGCCTGGCTGATCTTCTGCGCGTGGAGCAGGTGGCAGGGCTCGTCGTACGCGACCTTGCCCGCGAGCGGCCCCTTGGGCGTCGCGAAACCCTGGTCGACCAGCCACTCCGCGATGTCCCGGATCTTGCCGCCGAACTCCTTCGCGTCGGCGTCGCCGTCCAGGAGTTCGCCGTAGTGGCGCAGCTCGGCGCTGCAGCCGGCGGCGTTCGTCAGGATCGCGTCGTACTCGCCGGCGCCGAACGCGCCGACATTCCTGGCGGCCAGCTCCTTCGCCTGGCCGCGCGCGCCGTTGTGGATGTGGAGCGCGCCGCAGCACTGCTCGGAGGCGAGCACGTCCACCTCGCAGCCGTTCTCCGTCAGCACCCGCACCGTCGCCTCGTTCACGTCGGCGAAGAGCTGGTCGGCGAGGCACCCCGTGAAAAGCGCGACCCGGTGCTTCCGCTCCCCTTTCGCCTTGAACGTCAGGACGCCCGTCTGGAGGTCGAACTCCTTCTTGTGGCACGCACGGAACGACGCCATCGGCACGTGCGGCGCCTGGCGGGTCATCGCGCCGAGACGTCCGGGCACGAGCCCCCGCCTCGCAAACCATCGCGCCAGCCACGTCAGCCCCAGGATCTGCTGGACCCAGAGGATCTTGAAGATGACCTTCTGCCACTTCCGGTTCGGGAGGACCTTCCGGAAGAGGAACCACCGGAGGATCCGCGTGATCCATCCGCGGCCGCGCTCCGGCTCGAGGACCGTCCGGGTCTTCTCCAGGATGTCCGAGTAGGCCACGCCCGACGGGCAGGCCGTCTCGCACGCGCGGCAATCCAGGCACTGGTCGAGGTGCTTGAGGACGTCCTCGGTCGGCTCGAGCCGGTCGTCGAGGATCCCCTTCATGAGGTAGATCCGACCGCGCGGCGAATCCATCTCGACGCGGAGCTCCTTGTACGTGGGGCACGCCTCGAGGCAGAGCCCGCAGTGGACGCACGCGGAGATCTTCTCGAACGACGGCGCGTCGGCGCTCTTCTCGATCTTCACAGCGGCATCCTCCCGCGCGCGAGGACCCCGCGCGGATCCCGCGAGTTCCGGATGGACCGCATGAGCGGGCTGTCGACCGCGCCCCACGGGAGCTTCTCGCGCCCCGGCATCGAGAGCGGCGCGGACTCCGCGAGGGCGTAGCCGCCGTAGTTCGCGGCCTTGTCGTTCCACTGCTGGATTTTCTTCACGAGGTCGGGGCCGGGCTGCAGGTCGATCCTCGCGATCCCCGTCCCGGCGGAGATCCACTGCGGCGCCGAGGGCAGGAGCTTCGGGAGGTCGTGCGGCTTCGCCCCGATCCGGACGCGGACGAAGTCCTCGAGCGCCTCGGGGAGCTTGCGGAGCGCGTTCCACACGGTGTCGGCCCGGTCGCCCTCGAGGACGCCCATGGGTTTCCCGATCTCGCGCAGGTCGCGGAAGTGACGGTCGATCTCCGGCCTCGAGCCCTCGACGCCCACGATCGCAAGCGCCTTCGCCTCGACGATGTGGCGGAGGCGCGAGTCCATCGCCTCGAGGGCGACCGGCCGGAGGCGCGAGTCGAACACCTTCAGGAGCAGCGCGTGCGCCTCCTCGACCGAGTCGCACGAGAAGATGAACGCGGCGGAGATCTCCGGCCGCGGGCGCAGCTTGAAGTTTGCCTCGAGAAGGACCCCGAGCGACCCGAACGCGCCGATGTGGAGCTTGTGGAGGTCGAAGCCCGTGACGTTCTTGACGACGCGGCCGCCCGAGCGCGTGATCTTGCCGTCGGGCCCCGCGACGCGCAGGCCGATCAGGTGGTCGCGCAGCGTGCCGTAGCCGAGGCGCCGCGGCCCCGAGCTGTTGGTTGCGAGGATCCCGCCGATCGTCGCATTCCCATAGGGGGGATCGACGGGGAGCCACTGGCCCTGCTCGGCGAGCGCCGCCTGGAGATCGGCCAGCCGCGCGCCCGCCTGGACGGTGACGACGAGGTCGCCCGGCTCGTAGGAGGTGATCCGCTCGAGCTTGCGGAGAGAGACCACCTGGGCGTCCTTCATGAGCGGCGGCCCGTGGTGCTGCTTCGTGCCGCTCCCGATCGCGTGGACCGGCTGGCCCGCGCGCAGGAGGTCGAGCAGGGCTTCTTCGTTCTCGGGGGTCAGCATAAGAAAACCACGGAGGCACGGAGACACGGAGCAGATTCTTTCCGGGGTTCAAAGAAGGATTTCTCTGTGACTCTGTGTCTCTGTGGTTTCATTTAGTGTCCCAGGGGAAGCTTCCTGCCGGACCCGGACCCGGGCTCGATGCAGCGGCCGGCGGAGGGGATCGCCTTGCCGGGGTTGCAGAGCCCCTTGGGATTGAAGACGTCGCGGACGCGGCGCATCTCGGCCAGGTCCTCCTCGGCGAAGAAGTCCTTCATGAAGGCCAGCTTCTCGATGCCGATCCCGTGCTCGCCGGAAAGCCCGCCGCCCACCTTGCAGACCAGCTTGAGGATCTGCTCGCCCGCGATGCGCACGCGCTCGATCACGCCCTCCTCGCGCTCGTCATAGAGGACCACCGGGTGGAGGTTGCCATCGCCCGCGTGGAACACGTTGGCGATGATGACGCGCTGCTCCTTTTCGATCTCGTAGATCCGCTCGAGGACCTCGGGGAGCTTCGTGCGCGGGATGACGCCGTCGTGCGTGTAGTAGTTCGGCGCGAGGCGGCCGAGGGCGCCGAAGGCCTGCTTGCGCCCCTTCCAGAGTTTCGCGCGCTCGGCGTCGTCCTTCGCGAGCCGGACGTCGCGGACGTTCGCGGCCTTGCAGGCGTCGATCACCGCCTGGGCCTGCTGCTCGAGGTCGTCGACCAGGCCGTCGACCTCGACGAGGAGGACCGCGGCGGCGTCCAGGGGGAAGCCCGCGTGGATGTACTGCTCGACGGCGCGGAGCGTCTTCTGGTCGATCATCTCGATCGCGGCGGGGAGGATGCGGCGGGCGAGGATCTCGGTGACGCCGCGGCAGGCGTCGGTCACCGTGTTGAAGATCGCGAGGATCGTCTTGACGCCCTCGGGAAGCGGCGTGAGGCGGACGAGGATCCGGGTCGCGATGCCGAACGTGCCCTCGGAGCCGACGAAGACGCCGACCAGGTCGTACCCGGGCGAGTCGGCCACGGCGCTGCCGAGACGGACGATGGCGCCGTCGGGGAGGACGACCTCGAGGGCGAGGATGTGGTTCGTCGTGACGCCGTATTTCAGCGTGTGGGGGCCGCCGGAATTCTCCGCGACGTTGCCCCCGATCGTGCAGGCGTACTGGCTCGACGGGTCGGGCGCGTAGTGCAGACCGAGGGACGCGACGGCCCTCGAGAGGTGGATGTTGACGACGCCCGGCTGGACCCACGCCTGGCGGCTCTTCGGGTCGACCTCGAGGATCTTGTTGAGGCGCGCGGTGGAGATGACGAGGCTTCCGACGGCGACGACGCCCCCGGAAAGCCCGGTGCCCGCGCCGCGGGGCAGGAAGGGGACGTTGTGCTTGACGCAGAGCTTGACGATCTTCGAGACCTCTTCGGTGGTCTCGGGGAACGCGACGGCGAGCGGGCAGGCGCGGTCGAACGTCTGCGCGTCGCACTCGTAGGCGAAGAGGTCGTCGGGTTTCGTGACGAGCCGCTCGACCGGGAGGAACGCCTGGAGGTCGGCGACGAGACCGGCCGTGTTCCCCTTCACGGCGGGGATCTCGGCCTGCGCGGCCGCGGTCAGGACGGGCAGGATGGCGCGCTGCTTCACTTCGCCGCCCTCCCGCTGGGCCGGAAGGTGTCGAGGTTTCGGGCGAGCTCGCGCCGGGCGCGCTCGAGGTGGCCCGCCCGGAGGGCGCGGACGATCGCGAGGTGCTGCCCGTTCGTGCGGCGGACCTCGGCCTCGGAGACCTTCCGGGCCCGCTCGACGTCGGCGAAGTAGCGGACGAGGAGGCCGCGGAGGCCCGCGACGAACCGGTTGCCCGCGAGTTTCCAGAGCCCCTCGTGGAAGGCGATGTCGCGGGCGAATCCCTCCTGGACCGCCTCAGGCCCCTTCGGGATCGGCTTCAGGAGCAGGCTCTCGAGTCGCGAGAGCTCCCACGGCTCGGCCCGCTCGGCGACGAGGCGGAGGATCTCGGGCTCGATCAGCCGCCGGAACTCGTAGAGCTCGCGACGCTCGTCGTCGGTCCGGATGCAGGCGATCATGGAGTCGAGCTGCGCCGTCGGGTCGAACGGAAGGACGCGGAGCCCCACGCGCGGCTTGGAGTCGACGACGCCCATCGCCTTGAGCGCCTGGATCGCCTCGCGCACCCGCGAGCGGCTCACGCGGAACCTCCGGGCGAGGGCGTGCTCGGTCGGGAGCCTCCCCCCGGGCGCGATCCCCTCGCGCCGGATGAACTCCTGGATCTCCAGGACGATGGGCCGCGCCATTTGTCCTACAATTACATGGAATTGTAGGACAATTGCAAGAACTTCCGCGACCGGAACTTTGACCCCGCGGCCCTTGTAAATCTCATGACGGAGCGGGAGAATCGGGTCCCTCGATGAAGATCCACGCCCTTCTGCTGTTCGCCTGCCTCGCGCCCGGCGCGGCCCAGGACCCCGCCGCCGATCCGAAGGTCGACTTCGCCCGCGACATCCAGCCGATCCTCAAGGCCTCCTGCCTCAAGTGCCACGGGCCCGAGAAGCCCAAGGGGCAGTTCCGCCTCGACGTGAAGGCGCTCGCGATGAAGGGCGGCGTGAACGGGAAGGACATCGTCCCGGGCGCCTCGAAGGACAGCCTCCTGGTGAAGCTCCTCCTCGCGGCCGACGACGAGGAGCGCATGCCCCAGAAGTCCCCCGCGCTTTCGAAGGAGAAGATCGGGCTCGTCCGCCGATGGATCGACCAGGGCGCCGCGTGGCCCGACGCCGCGGGCGACGCGAAGACCGAGACCCACTGGGCCTACGTCCGGCCGGTCCGGCGCGACGCGCCCGCCGTGAAGAACGCGACGTGGGTCCGCACGCCGGTCGACGCGTTCGTCCTCGCGCGGCTCGAGAAGGAGGGCATCGCGCCCTCCCCGGAGGCCGACCGCCCCACGCTGATCAAGCGGCTCTCCTATGACCTTCTCGGCCTGCCGCCGACGCCCGACGAGGTCGACGCGTTCGCCGGCGACGTCGCGCCCGACGCCGTCGGGAAGCTCGTCGACCGCCTCCTCGCCTCGCCCCACTTCGGCGAGCGCTGGGGACGCCACTGGCTCGACAAGGCGCGCTACGCCGACAGCGACGGCTACGAGAAGGACAATTCGCGGCCCGACGCGTGGCGCTACCGCGACTGGGTGATCGACGCGCTCAACGCCGACCTGCCGTTCGACCAGTTCACCGTCCAGCAGCTCGCGGGGGACCTCCTCCCGGACGCCACCCCGGTGCAGCTGCTCGCGACCGCGTTCCACCGGCAGACCCTGACCAACACCGAGGGCGGTGTCGACAAGGAGCAGTTCCGCATCGAGGCCGTGTTCGACCGCACGGAGACGACCGGCGCGGTGTGGCTCGGCCTCACCGTCGGCTGCGCCCGCTGCCACAACCACAAGTTCGACCGGATCTCGCAGCAGGAGTTCTACCAGCTCTTCGCGTTCTTCAACAACGGAGACGAAACCGCCGCCGACGTCCCGCTCCCCGCCGACCTGGTCGCGAAGTACGAGAAGGACAAGGCGGAGCACGACCGGAAGCTCAAGGCGCTCCAGGAGGAGCTCGAGGCGAAGAAGGCCGCGATCGCCGAGGGGCTTCCGAAATGGGAGGAGGAGGTCCGCGCGAAGCTCGCCGCCGAGGACGCCGAGGCGTACCGCTTCCACCCGCTGGAGATCGTGACGGTGAAGCCGGCGGCCGAGGTGACGTTCAAGAAGCTCGACGACGGCTCGTTCCTCGCGGGCGGCGCCGAGCCGGCGGTCGACACCTACGTCGTCACCGCGAAGGTCCCGCTCAAGGAGATCACGGGGTTCCGTCTCGAGGTCCTCGCCGACAAGGCGCTCCCGTCGAACGGCCCGGGCCGCGCACCGCACGGCAACTTCGTCCTTTCGGAGTTCCACGTCGAGGCGGGCGGGAAGAAGATCGCGTTCTCGGACGCCGAGGCCGACTTCAGCCAGGACCAGTGGCCCGTGAAGGCGGCCATCGACGGCAAGAAGGCCACCGGCTGGGCGATCGTCCCCCAGGCGGGGAAGGACCACCACGCGGTCTTCACGATGAAGCAGCCGCTCCATCTCAAGGCCGACGAGACGCTGACGATCACGCTCGACCAGCAGCACGGCGACCGCCACACGATCGGCCGCTTCCGGCTTCTCGCGATGACGGGGACGCGTCCGCACTTCGACCTGCCGGGCGACGTCAAGAAGGCGATCGGCGTCGAGCCGGCGAAGCGGAGCGACGCCGAGAAGCGCCTGCTGGTCGATCGCTACGCGGCCGATGCCCCCGGGACATCGAAGATCGTCCAGCAGATCCAGATCCAGAAGGACCTCGGCCCCAAGCCGCCGGTCATCAACGTCCGCGTGATCCGGCAGCATGCGGGCGACCCCCGGAAGAGCGCGATCCTCCGCCGCGGGGATTTCCTCCAGCCCCTGGCCGAAGTCCAGCCCGGCACGCTCGCGTCGCTCCCGCCGCTCGCGCCGCGCGGCGTCACGCCCGACCGGCTCGACCTCGCGCGGTGGATCGTCGATCCCGCGAACCCGATGACGCCGCGCGTGGCGATGAACCACCTCTGGGCGAACCTCTTCGGGCAGGGCCTCGTCCGCACGACCAACGACTTCGGCGTTCGCGGCGAGCGGCCGACCGACCCCGCGCTCCTCGACTGGCTGGCCACCGAATTCATCAGGCGCGGATGGAGCCTGAAGTCGATGATCCGGCTGATCGCGTCATCGTCAACGTACCGGCAGGGCGCGCGGCACCGCCCAGAGCTCGCCGACCGCGACCCGCAGAACCTGCTCCTCCACCGCCAGAACCGCTGGCGCGTGGAGGGCGAGATCGTGCGCGATCTCACGCTCGCCGCGAGCGGGCTCCTCTCCACGAAGGTCGGCGGCCCGAGCGTCTTTCCGCCGATGCCCGCCGACATCGCCGCGCTCTCCTACGCGGGCAACTTCAAATGGAAGAACTCCGAGGGAGAGGACCGCTACCGCCGGGGGATGTACACCTACTTCAAACGGACCGCGCCCTACCCGGGGCTCACGACCTTCGACTGCCCCGACTCGAACACGACGTGCGTCCAGCGGCGCCAGTCCAATACGCCGCTCCAGGCGCTGACCGCGCTCAACAACGAGGTCTTCTCCGAGGCGGCGCGGGCGCTCGCGAAGCGGGCGATCGGGAAGGACCTGGGCTTCGCGTTCCGCCTCTGCGTCTCCCGCGCGCCGACCGCGACGGAGCGCGAGCGGCTGGAGGCGCTCCTCGCGCGGAGCCGCGAGTGGTACCGCGCCCATCCGGAGGAGGCGAAGCTCCTGGCGGGCGATGCCGAGACGGCCGCGTGGACCGCGACGGCCCGCGTGCTGCTCAACCTCGACGAGTTCCTGACGAGAGAGTGACGATGCACCCGATCGACGAAGCCAGGCTGAAGGCGCGGCGTGAATTCCTCACGACCGGGGCGAGCGGCATCGGCATGCTTGCGCTTGCGAGCGCGCTCCGGCAGAACGGGCTCCTCGCGCAGGACGCCGCGATCAACCCGATGAAGCCGCGGCCCGGCCACTTCGCGCCCAAGGCGAAGGCGGTCATCTGCTTTTTCCTCGAGGGCGCGCCCAGCCACATCGACCTCTTCGACCCGAAGCCGAAGCTCAACGAGATGGACGGGCAGAAGCTCCCCGAGTCGATGCTCAAGACGGTCCGCTTCGCCTTCATCCAGAAGGACAGCGTCAAGCTCATGGGCTCGAAGCGGAAGTTCACGAAGCACGGCCAGTGCGGGATGGAGCTCTCCGACCTCTGCCCCCACCTGGGGTCCGTCGCGGACGACCTCCTCCTCGTCCGCTCGATGCACACTGACCAGTTCAATCACCACCCGGGCCAGCTCATGATGCAGTGCGGGCGGCCCACGTTCGGCCTCCCCTGCATGGGCTCCTGGATCACCTATGGACTCGGCAGCGAGTCGCAGAATCTGCCCGGCTACGTGGTCCTCACCGCTGGCCGCGGGAACAGCGCGGGCTCGACGATCTGGCAGAGCGGCTTCCTCCCGTCGGTGTACAGCGGCGTCCTCTTCCGGAACCAGGGCGACCCGGTGCTCGACCTCGCCAACCCGCCGGGCCTGCCGCCCGAGCTCCAGCGCGAAGGGCTCGACGCGCTCCGCGACCTCAACCAGGAGCGGTACAAGCAGGTCCACGACCCTGAGATCGCGAGCCGCATCGCGAGCTACGAGCTCGCCTTCCGCATGCAGTCGGCCGCGCCCGAGCTCATGGACGTCTCGAGCGAGCCGAAGTACATCCGCGACCTCTACGGCGTCGACCGGAACGATCCGCCGATCAAGGGGGGCGACCGGACCGGCGGCCCCAACCAGTACCGCTCGTTCGCGAAGAACTGCCTCCTCGCGCGCCGGCTCGTCGAGCGCGGCGTCCGGTTCGTCAACCTCGTCCACGCGTCGTGGGACCACCACTCGAACCTCGACAACGAGCTGCCGTTCAACATGGGGATGGCCGACCAGCCGGTCGCGGCGCTCATCACCGACCTCAAGCAGCGCGGTCTTCTCGACTCGACGCTCGTCCTGTGGGTCGCCGAGTTCGGCCGCACGCCGCTCGGCGAGAACCGGCCGGGCTTCAAGGAGGTCACGGGCCGCGACCATCACCCCTTTGGCTTCTCGATCTTCATGGCCGGCGGCGGGATCAAGGGCGGCCAGGTGTATGGCGAGACCGACGAGATCGGCTGGTCCGCGACGAAAGACCCGGTGCACATCAACGACCTGCACGCGACCCTGCTGAAGCTCTTCGGGATCGACCACGAGAAGCTCACCTACCGCTTCTCCGGCCGCGACTTCCGCCTCACCGACGTTGCCGGCAAGGTCGTCGATCGCTGGCTCGTGTAACAAAAAAGACCGTCTTTTTTGTTACGCTGGGGGGCATGGGCCAGGAGATCCTCTACTGCTACAAGTGCAGCACGCGCATCATGGGGACGGACCTCGACAAGGGGGCCGCCTTCCAGGTCGGGAACCGGACCGCGTGCAAGGCCTGCGCCCAGGAGCTGCTCGACCTTCTTCCGCCCGCCGAGAGGGAGATGCTGCGTGCCCGGATGAGCCGGGCGACCCCCGAGAAGGGTGGCTCGAGCTCCCGGATGCCGAGGGCCGGCGACACTCCCCGGTCGACGGCCCGGGTCGCGCTTCCGGCCCCGGCGCAGGGTCCATCAAAGAAGATGCTCCTGGCGATCGGCGGCGCGGTGCTCCTCGTGATCCTGCTGGCCGTCCTGATGTCGGGGGGCCGGGAACATCCCGTGGCGCAGCCCGACCCGGGGATCGCGGAGGGCGTCGAGCGCGAGGCGGCGGAGCGGCGGGACCGGGAGCGCGAGGCGGCCCGCGCGAGGGATGTGGCGTCGCGGGATTTCGCCGCGCTCGAGGCCCAGGTCAAGGAGTTCCAGTTCCGGGAGGAGTTCAAGAAGGGACTCGATCTCCTGGCCGGGGCGCGGTCGCGTCGTGGGGGCGCGGACTGGCAGTCCGTCATCGACCGCAAGGACAAGGAGCTGCGCGAGATCCCCAAGGGGCTCTATCCCGGCCTGAAGGAGAAGGCGCTCGACGCCCGTCGCCGGGACGCGGGGGCCGAGGTGAAGGTGGTCGAGGATCGCATCGCGAAGTGGGGGCTCGAGGACCTCGCGGCCGATCTCAAGGGCAGCCTCGCGGCGGTGGTCATCGAGCCCGGACCGTTCCGGGAATCGGCCGAAGGACTGGTCGTCTTCGAGGCGGAGAACTTCCACGCGAAGGTCGATGTCGGCGAGCACGCCTGGACGGTCGTTGCCGAACCCCCGGGTTTCGAGGGCAAGGGCGCGCTCCAGGCGCTCCCGAACACCAACACCCCCATCGAGGTCGACAAGAGCCCCAGGGTCGATTGGAAGGTCAACTTCGTCAAGACCGGAGTCCACTATGTGTGGATCCGGTGCGCCGCCGACTCCGGCACCGACGATTCCCTCTTCTTCGGCCTCGACGGGGTGAAGGCCGACCCGGCCAACTATTTCGCAATCGATGCCAAGAAGAAGTGGCTCTGGTCGAACAAGCTCAGGAACAGCAAGGAGGCGAAGATCGACGTGACCGCGCCCGGCGTCCACACCTTCAGCCTCTGGATGCGCGAGGACGGCGCCGCGGTCGACCGCATCGTGCTCACCGCCCAGCCCAAGTACCCCGTCACCGGGGGCGGTCCCCCCGAGAGCGGCCGCTGAGGGAACTTTCGGCCCGCGGGAATTGTAATTCTCATGTCGGAGCGGTAGGCTGGCCCGTTCTCCTCATGAAAACAATCGTCTCCGTCCTTCTTCTCCTGGCCGGGGGCAACCCGTCCTTCCAAGAGGCGAAGGTCGATTTCGCCCGCGACATCGAGCCGATCTTCAAGGCGACCTGCCTGAAGTGCCACGGCGCCGAGAAGCCCAAGGGACAGTTCCGCATCGACTCCAAGCCGCACGCGTTGAAGGGCGGGATCAGCGGCACGGCGATCGTGCCGGGGAAGGGCGCCGCGAGCAACCTCGTCAAGCTCCTCCTTCTCGACGATCCCGACGAGCGCATGCCGCGCAAGACCGCGGCGCTCCCGAAGGAGAAGATCGATCTCATCCGCCGTTGGATCGACGAGGGCGCCGCGTGGCCCGACGCTGCGGGTGCCGGAAGAGTCGAGCGCCACTGGGCCTACGTGAAACCCGTCCGCCCGGAAATGCCGAAGGTGAAGAATTCCGCGTGGGTGCGGAACCCGATCGACGCGTTCATCCTCGCGCGGCTCGAGAAGGAGGGCCTCGCGCCGGCGCCCGAGGCCCCGAGGGAGACGCTCCTCCGGCGCGTGAGCCTCGACCTCACCGGACTCCCGCCCTCGCCCGCGGAGACCGACGCGTTCCTCGCCGACGCCTCGCCGGGCGCCTATGAGAAAGCTATCGACCGGCTCCTCGCGTCGCCCCACGGCGGCGAGCGCTGGGCGCGGCCGTGGCTCGACCTCGCCCGCTACGCCGACACGAACGGCTTCAACTTCGACACGCGCCGCACCATGTGGAAGTATCGCGACTGGGTGATCGACGCGCTCAACCGCGACATGCCCTTCGACCGGTTCACGATCGAGCAGGTCGCCGGCGACCTCCTCCCGGACGCCACCCTCGAGCAGAAGATCGCCACCGGGTTCCACCGGAACACGATGACCAACGAGGAGGGCGGGACCGATCCCGCCGAGGCGCGCTGGGAGACGCTTATCGACCGCACCAACACGACGGCCGCCGTGTGGCTCGGCGCCACGTTCGCCTGCTCGCAGTGCCACAACCACAAGTACGACCCCTTCTCCCAGAAGGACTTCTACCGCTTCCTCGCGTTCTTCGAGGGTTCCGACGAGCCGAAGATCGAGCTCCTGACGCCGGAGCAGGTCGCGGAACGGAAGCGCCTGCGCGAGGAGCTCGTACGCGAGGAGAAAGAGCTCAAGAAGAACGAGCTGCCCGCCCACATCGTCAAGGCCATCGAGACCCCGATCGAGAAGCGGACGAACACGAACCGGAACGACCTCGTGATCTACTGCAGGGCGCAGGCGCCGGCCGACCTCAAGCCGCTGACGACGAAGATCCTCGACCTCAACACGGCGCTCGAGAAGCTCGACGGCGGCACCGCGCTCGTCCTCCACGAGCGCGCGTCGAAGGAGCCGCCCTCCACGAACGTGCGGATCAAGGGGGGCTTCACGAACGTCGGCGAGAAGGTGGAGGCGGGCGTCCCCGCGTCGCTCCACTCCCTGCCCGGGGGGGCGCCGCAAAACCGCATGGGCCTCGCCCAGTGGCTCGTCAGCCCCGAGAACCCGCTCGTCGCGAGGGTCGTCGTCAACCGCTTCTGGGGCGAGATCTTCGGCCGGCCGATCGTGGAGAGCCCCGAGGACTTCGGGACGCAGGGACTTCCGCCGACCCACCCGGAGCTCCTCGACTGGCTGGCGACGGAGTTCATGGGCCAGAAGTGGTCCATGAAGACGATCCAGAAGACGATCGTGATGTCGGCGACCTACCGCCAGGCGTCACGCGTCACGGCCACCCTTTACGAACGCGACCCGTACAACCGGCTCCTGGCGCGCGGGCCGCGCTTCCGCATGGACGCGGAGATGATCCGCGACGCGATGCTCACGGAGAGCGGCCTCCTTTCGCGGAAGGTCGGCGGGCCGAGCGTTTTCCCGCTCCAGTGCGACATGAGCGGCGTCGTCGCAATCAACAAGGTCGACACGTCGTGGGCCCCGAGCGAGGGCGAGGACCGGTACCGCCGCGGCCTCTACACCCACTGGCGGCGGACCGCGCCCTACGCGGCGTTCATGGCGTTCGATGCGCCCAGCCGCGAGTGCTGCACCGTGCGCCGCCAGCGGACGAACACGCCGCTCCAGGCGCTCTCCGCGCTGAACGACCCCGCCTTCTTCGACGCCGCGCGCGGGCTCGCGCGACGGATCCTGGCCGAGTCGAAGGGCGACGTCCGCGAGCGGGCCTCCTATGGGTTCCGCCTTTGCACGGCGCGGACGCCGGAGCCGGTGGAGGTCGACCGGCTCACCCGCGCTTTCGAGGCCGAACGAGGACACTTCTCGAGGGACGCGAAGGCGGCGCGCGCGGTGTTCAAAGGATCGGCCGTGCCGGACGAGAAGGATCTCGCGGAGACGGCCGCCTGGACGCTGATCGCGAACGTGCTCTTGAACCTCGACGAAACGCTGACGAAGGAATGATCATGGACCCGCTGCGCGAGATCACCCGGCGCCATTTCTTTCGGCAGTCGGGGTTCGGGATCGGGACGATCGCGCTTTCGGCGCTCTTTGAGCGCGAGGGACTCGCCCGGCAGTCCGTCAACCCGATGGCGGCGAAGGCGCCGCACTTCGCGCCGCGGGCGAAGAACATCATCTATCTCTTCATGATGGGCGCGCCCTCGCAGCTCGACCTCTTCGACGAGAAGCCGACGCTGAAGAAGTACAACGACCAGAAGGTCCCCGAGGAGATCATCAAGGGCGAGCGGTTCGCGTTCATCAAGGGCGTCCCGAAGCTGCTGGGCTCCCCTTATGAGTTCAAGCGGCACGGACAGTCGGGAGCGCTCGTCTCGAATCTTCTCCCGAACCTCGCGACGATCGTCGACGACGTCGCGTTCGTGAAGTCGGTCCACACGAACCACTTCAACCACGCGCCGGCGCAGGTGTTCATGAACACGGGCCACACGATCGTGGGCCGCCCGAGCATGGGCTCGTGGCTCGCGTACGGGATCGGGAGCGAGTCGAGCGACCTTCCGGGGTTCGTGGTCCTCGTCTCGGGCAAGATCGACCCGGGCGCGGGGAGCGCCTGCTGGTCGAGCGGCTTCCTGCCGACCACGTACCAGGGCGTCGAGTTCCGCTCGAAGGGCGACCCGGTGCTCTGCGTCACGAACCCCGACGGAGTCGACGGGGAGACGCGCGGGCGGTCGATCGAGACGCTGCGGGAGCTCAACGGGCTGCACCTCCTGCAGAGCGGGGACCCCGAGATTGCGACGCGGATCGCGGCCTATGAAATGGCCTACCGGATGCAGTCGAGCGTGCCCGAGCTGGTCGACCTCAAGCACGAGCCCAAATGGGTCCACGACATGTACGGGACGGAGCCCGGGAAGAACTCGTTCGCGAACAACTGCCTGCTCGCGCGGCGGCTGGTCGAGCGCGGCGTGCGGTTCGTGCAGCTCTATCATCGAGGCTGGGACCATCACGGGACGAACTTCGAGGACGACATCCCGCACGGGCTGCCGAACCTCTGCAAGCAGACCGACCAGGCGGCGGTGGCGCTCGTGCGCGATCTCAAGGCGCGCGGGATGCTCGACGACACGCTCGTCATCTGGGGCGGCGAGTTCGGGCGGACGCCGATGAACGAGTCGCGAGGCGACGGGAAGTTCATGGGCCGCGACCACCACCCGCGCGCGTTCACGATGTGGATGGCGGGGGGCGGCATCAAGCCGGGGATCTCGATCGGCGCGACCGACGAGCTGGGCTACACGATCGCGGAGGAGCCCGTCCACGTCCACGACCTTCACGCGACGGTGCTCCACTTGATGGGCCTCGAGCACACGAAGCTGACCCACCGGTTCCAGGGGCGCGATTACCGGCTCACCGATGTCCACGGGAAGCTCGTGGAGAAGCTCCTTGCGTAGGGACGGAATCAAGAATCAAGAATCAAGAATCACGGGCCGGCCATTCCGTGCCCTGTGGCGCCTCGAGGGGGCGGTTGCCCTTTCCCTGCTCCTGGCGGGGTGCGCCACGACGGGGCCCATCTCGCGAGAGGTCAACCTCCTCAAGCTCGTCGATCCTGCACGGGACGCGGTTGAGGGGAAATGGACCTTCGATGGGACGGTGCTGGTCACGGCCAACGCGAAGTTCGGCCGCCTGCAGATCCCGTTCGCGCCGCCCGAGGAGTACGACGTGCGGATGGTCGCGGAGCGGACGGGCGGATCGAACTCGATCGTGCTCGGCCTGGCGGTGGGAAGCCGTCCGTTCATGGTGGCGATCGACGCCTTCGAAGACGATCCGAAGAGCGGCGTGGAGCTGATCGACGGGAAGTCGTTCGCGGACAACGACACGGTGGTGGCGGGCCGGCTGCTGAAGAACGGCGTCCGATCGACGATCGTCGTCGCGGTGCGCCGTCAGTCGGTCGTCGTGACGGTCGATGGCCGGAAGATCGTCGACTGGAAGGCCGACTATTCGCGGGTGGGGATCCACGTGAAGTGGAAGATGCCGCGCCGGGACGCCCTCTGGATCGGCGCGTTCGCCTGCGTCTACCGCGTCCACGAGCTGACGCTGGTGCCGGCGGGCTAAAGCTTGTTGGCCTGCGCGTGGGGCGCCTGGCCGTTCAGCACCCGGATGAGGTTCTCCGCGGCCATCGTCGCCTGCCGCTCCACGCTCTCGAACGTGCGCGACGCGACGTGCGGCGTGAGGACGACGTTTGGCGCGCCGAGGAGCGGGTTGGTCTTCGCGATCGGCTCGGGTTCGACGACGTCGGCGCCGTAGCCGCCGAGCTGGCCGCCCTTGAGCGCCGCCGCGACGTCCCCCTCGTGGATCAGGCCGCCCCGCGAGCAGTTCAGAAGGTAGGCGCCACGCTTCATCGTCGCGATCCGCGCCGCGTTCACGAACTCCTTGTTCTCCCCGGTCAGGTTCATGTGGAGGGAGACGACGTCGGACGCGCGGAGGACCTCCTCGGCCGTCTGCTTCCGCTCGACGGGGAACTGCTTCGCGAAGGCCTCGTCCCAGTAGAGGTCGAAGGCGCAGACCTTCATCTCGAACGCGAGCGCGCGCTTCGCGACCTCCTTGCCGATGCGCCCCAGGCCGAGGATGCCGAGAGTCTTCCCGGCGAGCTCGCGGCCCGTCGACCGCTTCCACTCGCCCTTCTTGACGATCGCGTCCTGCTGGGGGATGAGGCGCGTCAGCGAGAGGAGCAGGCCGAACGTGTGCTCGGCGACGGTCACGTGGTTGACGCCGGGGCAGAAGCAGACGGGGATCTTGAGGTCGGTCGCGGCGGCGAGATCGATCTTGTCGACGCCGATGCCGTACTTCGAGAGGACTTTCAGTCGCGGCAGGCACTTCTGGAGGACGGGGCGCGTGAAGGCGTCGTCGCCGCAGATGATGGCGTCGAAGCTTCCGACGAGCGCCAGGATCTCCGGCTCGGCGAGCGGCCCGCGGGCGCGCTCGACCTCGAACCCCGCATCCGCGATCAGGTCGTGGTGCTTTCCCGGGGTGTCCTGGAACGAGGTGGTGGTGATCAGGATGCGGTGCTTGCTCATGAGCCCCACTCGGTATGGAAAGGCCCCTTGCCGGGCTTGTCGATGCGTTCGTACGTGTGGGCGCCGAAGAAGTCGCGCTGCGCCTGAGTCAGGTTGAGCGGCAGCCGCTCGGCCCGCACGCTGTCGTAGTAGGCGAGGCTCGCGCTCATCGCGAGCACCGGGATGCCCCGCTCCTGCGCCGTCTGCACCACGTGCCGCCAGCGCGGCTGCGCCTCCGTCACCCACGCCTTGAAGTGGTCGTCGAGGAGCAGGTTGGC
>JBGPCZ010000017.1:0-52253 GCA_041482015.1 Planctomycetota bacterium
AGGATCTCGTCCTGCTGCGGGAGGATCGCGCGCTCGCCGACCGGGCCGTAGCTGACCCGCGAGTCCTTGCAGGCGATGCGTTCGACGTCCACGCGGCGGCGGAGCTCGCGGTCGCGGTAGATCACGTCGGCGATCGCCGCGCCGGCGCCGCAGGTCCGGCGATCCTCCTCGACGATGAGGACGAGGCCGCATTCGTCGGCGGCGGCGCGGATGCCCTCGACGTCGAGCGGGTTGAGCCAGCAGCAGTCGATCATCCGCGCCTTGATCCCGTCGGCCTCGAGCATCTGCATCGTGCGGTAGCAGAGGGTCGTCGTCGTTCCGTAGGTGATGATGGCCAAGTCCTTCCCGTCTCCATAGGTGCGGGACGTCCCCGGCCAGAGCACGAAGTCGTGGCCCGGGTACTTCCGCTCCATGAACTCGTCGCGGAAGCGGTACCTCGACTTCGACTCGCAGTAGCAGACGGGATCGTCCGAGAAGGCAGCCGCGCGGAGGAGCCCGACGGCGTCCTCGGGGTTGGACGGGACGCACAGGCGCACGCCGGGGTAGTGGAGGATCGGGCCGTTCGCGCTTTCGCTGTGCCAGATCGCGCCCGCGCCGCCGAGGTAGCCGCCGTAGGCCATGCGGATGACGAGCGGGCAGGAGAAGTGGCCGTCGGAACGCCACCGCAGCGTGGCGACGTTGTCCACGAGCTGCTGCCAGGCGGGCGCCAGGTAGTCGCGGAACTGGACCTCGACGACCGGGAGGAATCCCTGAATCGCCCAGCCGGCCGCGCGGCCGACGATCGACGCCTCCGCGATCGGGGAATTCATCACGCGGTCCGGCCCGAAGCGGCGCTGGAGCCCCTTGGTGATCCCGAAGACGCCGCCCTTGCCCTCCAGGGCCGGGTGGGCGGCGAACTCGACCTTGGACAGGTCCGCCACGTCCTCACCCCACATGACGATGCGGGGGAGCATCTCCATGAGCTCGTTGAGGCAGGCGCTGATCGCGTCGGCCATGACGAGCGTTTCGCCCTTTCGCGCGCAGGCGCGGCCCGCGGTGGCCCGGGCCCAATCCGCCTTGGACTTCGGCGGGTCGTACGCGTAGATGTTCGTCGCCAGCCGGGAGGCGTCGGTCTTCGGGAGCTTGAGGACCTCGTCGACGGCGACGAGGATCTCCGCGTCGACCTCGCGGTTGATCTCGCGGAGCTCCTGCGCGGAGGCGATGCCGTACTCCACGAGCTCCTGCGCGAACAGGAGGAGCGGGTCGCGCTCCTCGTACTCGATCACCACGTCCTCCTTGGGCCGGTACTTCTTCTGGTCGTCGGTGGAGGAGTGGCTGTAGAGGCGGAGGACCTTCGACCGGAGGAGCACGGGTCCCCGGCCCGAGCGGCAGAGGTCCGCGCCGCGCCGGAAGTTCTCGTACGAAGCGCGGAAGTCGAGGCCGTCATTCTCGATCACGGTGAGATTCGGCCAGCCGCGGAACAGCGAGAGGACGTCCCCGCCCGGCACCTGCTCGCTCACGGGGACGCTGATCCCGAAGCCGTCGTCCATGATGTGGACGAGGAGCGGCGCCCGCGAGTTGATCGCGGCGCGGAGGCTCTCGTAGAACTCGCCCTCCGCCGTAGTGCCGTCGCCGAGCGAGGAGTAGCAGATTGCGTCGGGGGGGAAGGTGCCGGTTCCGATCAGCTTTCCGGTGGCGGCCAGCGCCTCGGCGAGTCCGGCCGCGGGGATGCACTGCGCGCCGACCGGGCTGAGGTAGGGCGCGATCGCGCGCTCGGGGCTGGACCAGTGCTCGGGCATCTGGCGTCCGCCCGAGGCCGGGTCGGCCGCCGCCGCGACCGATTGCATGAGCATCTCGCGGGGCGTGAAGCCGCGCATCAGCATGAGCGTCCGGTCGCGGTAGTAGCCCCAGAGGGGGTCGGTCGCGCGGAGGACGAGACCGGCGGCGGCGAGGGAAGTCTCCTTGCCGGCGCACGAGGCGGAGAACCAAGCCTGGCCCTGGCGCTGGAGCATGAGCTCCCGCTCGTCGGTCCGGCGCGACGTCACCATCGTGCGGTAGCAGTGGACGAGGTCGTGGATCGTGAGCGTGGGATGGTAGGCGGCGAGCACGTCGGTGTGCCCGTTGGCCGGCCGCGAGGGTCCCCACGAGTGCTGGACCACCTGGTTCCAGCTGAGGACGTCGGAGGCCTTCTCGAGGAATCGGTTGAGCGCGTCCAGCGCCATCGCGGGGTATCGTAACGGGCGCGGCTTTCGCCCGTCAAACGGATTCGGGGCGGAAATGCGGCGCGCGACCTGCTACACTGTCGTTTAGGAAATCGGTGCGAGGTGAATATCCATGCTGAAGACGGTTCTGGGCGCGAGTCTCGTCGTCCTCTTGGGGACGTCGCAGGACGCCGCGAGGATCGATGCGCTCGTCCGGCAGCTCGAAGATACGGACTGGGTGGAGCAGGCAAAGGCGGCCAAGGAACTGGCGGGGATCGGCACCGCCGCGTTCGACGCGCTGGGCAAGGCGGCCCAGAGCCAGTCCAGCTCGAAGCGATACTGGAGCGGCATGATCGTGGAGGAAATCTACCGGCGGGGGAAGGGCGGCGCGACCCCGGCGGCCCCGGTTGAACCGGCTCCCGCTCCGGCGACGGCGGCGGAACCCGCGGCCATGAACTTCGGGCAGGGCGAGAACGACATCGGGTCGATCATGTTCATCTGCAACCAGAACGCGAAGCACGACGACTACGAGGTGGTGCTGACTCGCTGCCCCACGTGCGGCAAGACGAAGCGGTTCACCATCGACTACAAGATCCCGGGCAGGGGGTTCCGATGCACGGTGTGCGGCAAGCAGTACAGCGACTACAAGTGCGACCTGTGCGGCAAGACCCCAGGCGTACGCCCGCCCGCTAAGTTGAAGCGCTGAAGGGGAGAGCGTCTACGGCTTGGCGAGGACCGCGATCACGATGCTCGTGCCGAGCACGACGCATCCGAGAATGATCCCGATCGGGACGTTGCCGCTCTTCACCAGCGCCCACTCGTCCACGTCCCGCGTCAGGAGCGTGAAGATCTTGAGCGTGATGATGAGCCCGAGGCCCATCCCGACGCCGGCGGCGATCGCCCATCCGATCATCTGGCCATAGGCCTTGAGGAGGGCGCCGAAGTCCATGGACTCCCGTAACATCAGCGCGGCGGCGAGCGTGAATGTGTTCATGCCCTTTTCATCGGCCGCGGGGGCGGGGAACTTGAGAGGGGATTACTTCGCGGCGCCGAGGAACACCCGGGGCTCGGCGTAGGCCTTCCAGTGGCCCTCGACCTTGTCCCTGTCGGGCAGGCCGTCGGAGACGACGAACCGGTACCGGGCGACGTACGGCTTGCCCGGTTCGATCGAGAAGTCGCCTCCCTGCGGCACCGCCCAGTTGAAGAAGGGCTCGTCCGGGTGGATCCTCATGGGCTGCGGGTAGCGGAAGTCCGACGGGTGACCGATGAAGGCGATCGAGCAGTCCGCGCCCGAGATCTTTCCGCTCATCAGGCACCACTTGGCGCGGGTCGCGTGGCCGTCCGTCCGCGTCTTCCCCTCGCTCGTCAGGAACGCGCAGCCGTCCTTGCCTTCCCAGTCGCCCGAGGCGCGGAAGCCGATGCCTCCGTAGCGGTACTGCTTGATGACAAGCGGCTGGTCCGTCGCGGCGGTCTGGGTCGAGACCAGGTCGAAGACGAAGCGGTCGGCGACCGCGTAGACTCGCACTTCCCAGGTCTCCTCGAGCGCGGTCTTCGGGCCGTCGGGCCCGTTCAGGTTGATGAACCGGTGTTTCGCCCGGAAGCCGCCGAAGACGGGGCCGGAGAAGGTCTCCTCGACCTTCACGCACTCGATCTTCCCCTGCTTCTCGATCGACTCCCAGAAGTTCGACTTCCGCCCCTCGAACTCCGAGCTCGTCCACGCCCCCCAGAGTCCGTGGTGGTGCAAGTGGTTCTTGGGTGAGTCGTTCGTCAGCACCTTCCCGGAAGGGGTCCACAAGGGGTGGAGGTAGCCGCTCCGCTCGAAGACGGGATCGACGCCGTCGGGCGGCTTGATCGTTGCGTAGTTGTACTGCAGGACCTTCTTGCCGCCGTAGGTGACGACGAGATGTTTGCCATCCACGTCGGCGACTTCCACCTTGGGGAACTCCTTCGGGGTTCCTGACTGGAGGACGTGGATGCCGGGCTTCTCCTTGACCAGGAAGACCGCCTTGCCGCCTGCGATCTGGACGGGGACCTCCTTGCCGTCACAGAATGCGAGGAGCTTCTCCGGCTTCGAAGCGTCGACGCCCGCCGGGAGTGCGACCTCGACAGGGAACTCCTGGAGGACGGCGCAGAGAATGAGCGCGAGCATGGCGGCTACTTTTTGTGCTCCTGCTCGTAATGCTGCTTCAGGATGTCCTGCCCGAAATGGCTCGCCGGATCGTGCCAGATCGAATGGACGTGGTTCGCGCCGTTCTGCGTGTTGTCGTACTCGATGATGAAGCTGGGGCCCTGGACCCGGTAGTAGTGTCCCTGGCCGGCCTCGAGGCCGCCCGCCCACGCGAAGCTGACCTTGTCCTTTCCCGCCCCCTCGATCTTGGCGAGGTCCTGCTCGGCCAGTTCGCCGCGGAGGCGGTTGGCGTACTCCTTGATCAGCGTCCAGAGCTGCTCCTGCTGGGGGGCGGTGAGCTTGCCCCAGGCGATCCCGGCGGGGCTCAAGTTCTCGATCTTCTTCCCGGGGACGAGGACGATCTCCTTGAAGTCCTTCATCGCGTCCTTGGAAATGATAGCGGCCTCCTTCTGCTCGTCGGTGAGCGACTTCACGAGCGTCCGGCCCATCTCCTCGTCGTTCCCGAGGACGCGAAGCCCCTTGCGGGGTCCGTCCTTTACGAGTCCGGGGTTGGTTCCAAGGAAGGCGGGGGCGCCGGCGACGGCCTTGCCGCCGGCGATCGTGAAGTTGACGGCGACGTGGTGTCCCTCGACCCGCCAGCCCCAGACGCCCTTTGAATCCGGCGTGCCGAAGATCGAGAAGTAATAGAGTTCCGGATCGCGGGGGAACTTGCGGTTGGGGCCCTCCATCTCGGCCAGGATCGGCTCGAGGGTCATGATCGTCGTCGCCTTGTCGTAGCCGCTCTTGCTCAGGCCGGCGGCGAGGAGCGCGAGCGCGAGCTTTCGCTGGTCCTCCTTCATCTCCTTGATGGGCAGGCCGAGACGGTCGCGCGGGATGAAATGCCAGTTCAGGCGCTCATCGCTCTTGAAGTCGAAGCCGGCCTTCTTCTGCTGCTCGGGGGTCAGCGATTTCCAGAAGGCCGTCGCGGCGTCGGCCATCTCGGCGGAGGTCTTGGAGAGGTCGGCCCGGCGCGGCTCGCCGGTGAGTGCGGCGACGGCCATGAGGGCGAGGCCGGCGGCGACCGAGAACGCCATGGCCTGGGTCTTCATCGGGATGCGCATGAGCGGTGCTCCTTTCGACAGGCGACAGGATCGTAGTGTGCCATCGCCCGGGCGGCCGGGCCAGTAATAGTACGCGGGGGCAAGCGATGGGAGTTGCCCCCGTCGTGCAAGAAGGATACCTTGGTCCGTCTCATGATCCCGGCTGCCCTGGTCCTGCTCCTTACCGCGGTCCCGCGCCACGACGAGAAGGTGAGCGCGTCGAAGATCGTCGTCCTCGAGCGGGAGCTGGTGTGGGAGGTGGACGTCGCCCGATCGTGGCTCGAAGAGAGGGTGAAATTCCCTGCCGCGTCGCTCGACCTGAGCGAGGCGCAGCTCCAGTCGGTCAAGGCGGAGATCGCGCGATACCTCCGGGCGGGGCTCTCCGCCGAGCTGAACGGGGCGGTGGCCGAGCCGGAGGTGGGCGCGCTCACCCCGGAGTACTTCCCGTGGATCGCGACGGGCGAGCCCTACATCGCCCGCCTGAAGATGGTGTTCCGGTTCCGTGCCGCCGGGGAGATCCGGCGGATCAAGCTCGGGGTGCGATTCTTCGAGGACCAGACGAAGAAGCACCAGGCGATCGTCGCCGTGATCTGGAACGGGGCGATCTACGAGTTCGCTCCGATCGGACCGACGGGGATCGAGCTTCCACCCCCGTCGGGCGCCTCGCGGCTGGGACGGACGGTGTGGGATTTTCTCCGCTGGGGGATGCACCACATCTTCATCGGGTACGACCACATCGCCTTCCTCCTCGCGCTCCTGCTCGCGGCGCGGCGGATGATGGAGATGGTGAAGATCGCGACCTCGTTCACGGTCGCGCACAGCCTGACGCTCCTCTTCTCGGCGCTTGACGTGATCCGGCTCAATTCCCGGGTCACGGAATCCCTGATCGCCGCCTCCATCGTGTACGTCGCGGTGGAGAACTACACGCTCAAGGAGGGCAAGTACCGCTGGATCCTCACGTTCGCCTTCGGCCTGGTGCACGGCCTGGGCTTCTCGAGCGTGCTGAAGGAGAGGCTGTCGGAGGCCTCGGGAGTGCTCGTGCCCGTGCTGTCGTTCAACGTGGGCGTGGAGCTCGGTCAGATCGCCATCCTCCTGGTCGCGTTCCCGCTGGCCCAGTGGGTGCGTCGCGGGAAGGAAACAGGAGAGAGCGAGCGTCGCCACCGGCGGCTCCTCGTGTGGGGTTCGGCGGTGATCCTCCTTCTCGGGCTGACGTGGCTCGTCGAACGGCTCTTCGACGTGAAGTTCCTGTCGCGGTGGCTCGAATGACCCAGGAACGGATCGACTGGAAGGCGGACTACGCGGCGGCGCTGGCGGAGGCGAGACGCGACGGCAAGCTCATCGTGGTTCATTTCATGATCGAAGGCCGGCCGGCCTGCGTTTCGATGGAGGAGGAGACGTTGCGACACGCGGACGTGGTCGCTGCATCGAAGCGGTTTGTCGGCGTGAAGGTCGACGTCGACCGGCGCCCCGACTTCTACCAGGGGACCGTGGGGGGGCGCGGGGGCCTGGCCACGTGCGTCCTGGACACGACGAACGACGTGGTCTCCGCCGTCACGGGATTCATCCCGGCGGACGAGTACGTCCGGTTCCTGGTGCGGGCGGAGAGGGGGCACGCGGCGCTGCGGGAGGCACGGGAAGCCGCGGCGTCGCGCCCCGGGGACGCGGACTCGATGAGCGCGCTGGCGGAGACCTATCTCCGGTTGGAGAGCCGTCGGCGGGCCGAGGAGTGCTACGAGGGGGCGATCCAGCTGGGGGCGAAAGCCGGGAAGGCGGGCGCGTCGATGGTCCTGTGCCACGAGCGGCTGGCCCGGCTCGCCGTGGTGCGCGGGAGGAACAAGGAAGCGCGCGGGCATCTTGCGGAGGTCCGGAGGCTCGACCCCGAAGGAAAGACGGGAAAGGCCGACCGGCTCCTGCTCACGGAGGCGATCGCGCTGGGGATCGAGCGCCGTCACCTCGAGGCGGTGCGATTGCTGGAGGACGGGCTCAAAGGACATCCGGCGAGCGAGGAGGCGGACTACATGCGCTTCGTCCTGGGCTTCGTCCTTCACCAACTCCCGGACGACAAGCGTGCCCTCGAAGTCCTGGAGGATCTCGTCCGCTCGTTCCCGGCGTCGGCGTGGATCAAGACGGCGAAAGAGCAGATCGGGCACATCAAGAACCCGCAGCCGGATCACACTCACTAGGGGTTTTGCTTGCGTTTCATTTGAGCGGGAATAGACTGAACCGCGTCGTTTCACCGCGGACGTTGGGGCGCGGGTGCGGAAAACATCAACGAGGGAGGCCTCCCATGGAAACCCTGTCGCGTCGGGACGTGATGAGAAAGTTCGGCGTCGCCGCGATGGCCGCCGCCTTCCTTCCCAAGGATCTGTTCGCCGAGCGGATCGCGCAGGACAAGATCATCCTGGGCGACGGGGCCCACAAGTACGAGTGGCTCGTCGGCTGGGCGAAACTGCCCGAGGGGATGAAGTACGTGGGTTCGACCCACGGGAACGTCGGCGTGGACGCGAACGACCGCGTCTTCTTCAACACGGACACCGAAAACGCGGTCATGATCTTCGAGCCCGATGGAAAGTTTGTGAAGGCCTGGGGCAAGGAGCTCAAGGGCGCGCACGGGATGAAGATCGCGAAGGAGGGTGACAAGGAGGTCATCTGGCTGTGCTCGCTCGCCCGGAACGAGGTCCTGAAATGCACGCTGGACGGCGAGGTGCTTCTGACCATCCCGTTCCCGGAGAAGTCGGGCGTCTACAAGGCCAAGGGTGAATACAAGCCCACGGGCGTCTGCATCGGCCAGAACGGCGACGTGTACGTCGGCGACGGCTACGGCAAGAGCTGGTGCCACCGGTGGAACGCGAAGGGCGAGTACCTCAACTCGTGGAACGGCGAGAAAGGGCAGGCGGGGAAGTTCAGCACGCCCCACGGGATGTGCCTCGACCTGCGCGGCGCCGAGCCCCGCATCATCGTGGCCGACCGCGGCAACCACCGGCTGCAGTTCTTCAACCTCGAAGGTGAGTACGTGGGCGTCGCGACCGAGGGCCTGCGCGCCCCCTGCACCGCCTACATCCGGGGCGAGGACATCGTGGTGCCCGACCTCCAGGGTCGCATCACGATCCTCAACAAGGAGAACAAGCTGATCGCGCACCTCGGCGAGAACGAGGACAAGAAGAAGCAGGGCAACTTCGGGGTGAAGCCCGAGGACTGGAAGGACGGCCAGTTCACCGCGCCGCACGGCGCGGCGTGGGACTCGAAGGGCGACCTCTACGTCGAGGACTGGAACCAGTCGGGCCGCATCAATAAGATGAAGCGCGTCAAGTAAGAACCCGGGGGCGAGGGCGCGGGGGCGCAGGGCGGCTCCGCGCCTCCGCCGTTTTAAAGGACGTTCCAATGGACGCCGGTAAGCTCGGGGGGTTCTGGGAGTGGTTCCGCGCCCGCGCGGACAAGGTGCGGGAGGATCCGCGGCGCCACGCGCCGGAGATCTCGGACATGCTCGGCCGCCTCGACGAGGAGTTGGGCTGGGAGATGGGTAATCCCGGCGGCGGGGCCGGCTGGGACTTCATCGTGCGCACCGAGGACCCCTCGTTCCGGATGGCGGCGCACGAGGTGATCGCGTCGGCCCCGGCGATCCAGGGCTGGCGGTTCCTTGAATGGAGGCCGGCCCACGCGTCGGACCGGATGACGGTGAAGCTAGGGAAGGGGCGCGCGTTTACCGTCGGGAAAGCCAGCGCGTCGATCGAGCCGGACGCAAAATACCCCGTCTTCCATCTCATGCTGGCCAGCCCCGAGTTCGGGGAAGCGCCGGGGGACGACGAAAGGTACGCGGGCTACCTCATGCTCGATGCGATCCTGGGGGAGAAGGGCGTGGAGGATGCGATCGACGCGATCGATTTCCGCGCGGGCCCCGCGGGGCCGGTGCCCGCGATGAAGCTGGCGGACGAGGTGGAAGCGCGCCTGGTGGAGTTGCGCGCTCGACCGGGCAAGGTGTCGGACGATTGGGCCCTCCTGAGCGGGGAGGTCGAGGGGAAGCCGATGGTGGCGAAGATTGCGCTGGAGCCAGACCTTTCCGGGATGTCGGCCCATCCGTGGCGTGTGGATGTGGCGATGGGACTCAAGAACCCGGACGGGAGCGGGTTCCCGCGGCCGGAGGAACTGGCCGCACTCCAGGTCCTCGACGAGCGCGTGGCGACGTGGGTCGGGGGGCGGACCCGGTCGGTTCCCTGGCTGACCCGGTCGTGCGACGGTGTGCGTACGACCTCGCTCTACGTGGCCGAGCCGATCGCGATCTCCGACGGATTGCGGGCGGTGATCGGCGAGGGAGGGTACACGTCGGAGGTCCGCGTCACGTACGATTCCCGGTGGCAGGAGTTCCGCCGCTACGCCCGGTAAGAAAGAAAACCACGGAGTCACTCATGGGGTGTGTTCTCCGTGCCTCCGTGGTCTTCTTCTCAGGTGCTGCGGCCGTGGCGCGCGATGCCGCGCTTGCTCGAGGCGACGAAGTCCGCGAGCGCGGCCGCCTCGGCGATCGCCCCGTGGTCGGCGCGGACGCGCTCCAGGGCCGCCGCACGGGGCAGCCCGGAACGAAAGAGCGTCCGGTAGGCGGAACGCAGGGCGGCGATCGTCTCCGCCGCAAAGCCGCGCCGCTCCAGGCCGACTTCGTTGAGCCCGTGGAGGCCCGGGCCGTATCCCGCGGCCATGCAGAAGGGCGGGACATCCATCCGCACGGTCGCGCCGCCGCCCAGCATGGCGCCGGTGCCGATCCGGACGAACTGGTGGATTTCCGCGTTGCCGCCGAGCGTCGCGTGGTCGCCGATCTCCACGTGGCCCGCCATGAGGCAGCCGTTCATCATGGTCACGTGGCGCCCGAGGCGGCAATCGTGGGCGATGTGGATCTGGCCCAGGAGCATGCAGTCGTCGCCGATCGCCGTCTTCCCGGCGCCGCCGTTGGACCCGCGATGCAGGCTCGCGGACTCGCGGATCACGCAGCGGGCGCCGATGACGAGTTCGGTTCCCTCTCCGCGGTCCTGGTGGTGCCCGGGGCGGGCGCCGAGGACGGAGAAGGGGAAGACCTCGGTATCGTCGCCGAGGGACGTACGCCCGTCGAGGACGACGTGCGAGTGGAGCCGGACGCGATCGCCGAGGCGCGCCTCGGGGCCGACGATGGAGTATTCGCCGACGGACGCGTCGCGGCCGAGCCGCGCCCCTGGGTGGACGATCGCGCTGGGGTGGACGGGCATGCCGGGATTCTCGTGGAGGGAGGGAGATCTGTCAACGAAGGGAGATGCGGAGATGAGAGAAGATGAGGCAAGGGAAATGGGAAAGAGGACTGGACTGGTGCTGTCTTGACAAAAAAAAGGGGCGTGAATATACTTCGCGAATGGCCGACAAGTGGACGAGGGTGGCGGCGGCGGCGGACCTCGCGCCGGGCAACGCGATGAAGGTCGAGGTGAACGGCCAGGAGCTCGCCCTCTACAATGTCGACGGAAAATTCTTCTGCACCTCCAACATCTGCCCGCACCAGGGCGGACCGCTCCACGAGGGAATGATCGAGGGGTGCAACGTCGTCTGCCCCTGGCACGCATGGGTGTTCGACGTGAGCAATGGCCAGTCCCCTGTCAACCCGCGCGCGAAGATCCCGTGCTTCCAGACCAAGGTCGAGGGGAAGGACGTCCTCGTCAACGTATAGGAGCCAGCCATGGCCTACATCATCGCGGAGCCCTGCATCGGCACGAAGGACAAGGCCTGCGTCCCGGCCTGCCCCGTCGACTGCATCTACGAAGGCACGAAGATGCTCTACATCCACCCGGAGGAGTGCATCGATTGCGGGGCGTGCGTGGAGCCCTGCCCCGTGCAGGCGATTTTCCCGGTGGACGAGGTTCCCGAGAAGTGGAAGTTCTACACCGAGGTCAACAAGAACTTCTTTCCCGAGAAGAGTGACGACAAGGCCTGGACCGGCCACCCGTTCCCCGAGGAGAAGCTCAAGCCCAAGGGGTAGCCCGTCCGCCGCCTGTCCCCCCGGGCCGCGGTCTTGGGCAAGCCGTTCACGCCGCCCGAGCCCGCCCAGGGGGTCTGCGCGGGGCTGGATAATCCGCCTCGCGCAGCATGATCCGAGTACTTCTTGAGGGTCCCGGCTCCACGGTGCTTGAGCGGGATCCACCGGGGAGGGATGAACCATGATGTTGGGCCACGCCACGCTGCTGATCGCCTGCCTCGCGGCCGCGCCGCAGGATGCGTCCAAGGAATCGCTCAAGGCGGCGCTCAAGGACGCGGATGTCCCGGCCTCCTGGATCTACGATGATATCTCCGCCGGCTTCGCGGAGGCCAGGAAGTCGGGCAAGCCGATGCTCGTCGTCTTCCGCTGAGTGCCCTGACGCTCCTGCAAGGAGATCGACGGGCAGGTTGCCCGTCACGACGAAAAGGACCTCGCTGGCCTGCTGGAGAAGTTCGTCTGCGTCCGCCAGGTCCAGATGTACGGGGTGGACCTGTCGCTCTTCCAATTCCACGGGCAGCTGACCTGGGCCGCCTTTTTCCTGAATGCCGACCGGACGATCTACGGACGCTACGGGAGCCGCTCCCCCCACCGCGGGATGAAGGACAACGACAAGGACATCTCGCCCGAGGGGTTCAAAAAGGCGCTCGAAGGCGCGCTCGAACTCCACCAGGCCTATCCGGCGAACAAGTCCGCGCTGGCCGGGAAGACGGGCCCTGCTCCCGGAGCGAAGACGCCCGAGCAGTATCCCGCCGCTGCCTCGTTCAATCCGCAGCCTGCCGAGAAGACCGGGGGCAAAGGCTGCATCCACTGCCACCAGACCCAGGATTTCGAGCTGATGTCCGCGAAACGCGCGGGCCAGCCGATCGCCGACCGGCTCGTCTGGACCTACCCGATGCCCGACCTCCTGGGACTGTCCCTCGACGGGCGGGAGCGGGCGACTGTGACCGCCGCGGCCGCCGGGTCGGCCGCCGAGAAGGCTGGATTCAAGGCGGGCGACCGCATTCTCACGATGGAAGGCCAGCCGATCCTTTCGATCGCCGACGTCCAGTGGGTCCTTCACACCTCGAAGGAACCCGGCGCGGTGAAGGCGGAGATCGAACGGGGGGGGAAGAAGACCGAATTCACGCTGACGCTGGCCGAGGGATGGCGCCGGAAACTCCCGTTCGCCGAGTCGCTCTCGATCGGATGGGTCACGCGTCAACAGGTCGCCGGGATGCGCTGCGACGCGCTTCCGCCCGCCGAGAAGGAGAAGCTCGGGCTTGCCGCCGACGCGCTTGCGCTCAAGGTCATGGATCTCAGCCCGGATTTCGTGAAGGACCGGAACCCGTCCGCGAAGAAGATCGGCCTCCAGAAGAACGACGTGCTCGTCGAGGTCGACGGCCGGAAGACGGCGATGAGCGAGAGCGAATTCCTCGCCTACCTCCTCCAGAAGAAGGGGAAGGGCGAGAAGGCGGAGCTGGTCTACCGCCGGGGAGAAAAGACCGAAAAGGTGCAGCTCGACCTGCCGTAGGTCGGGCCATCGGGACAGGGAAGGCAAGGAGGAGACGAGCCATGACACTCACGATCGCGGCCCTGGCGCTCTTGTGCGCGGCCGGCCCCCAGGACTCCGGGAAGGAGAAGCTCAAGACCGCGCTCAAGGACGACGCCGTCAAGGGCGACTGGAATTACGACGACCTGAACGCCGGCACCGCGGAGGCGAAGAAGTCCGGCAAGCCGCTGCTGGTCGTCTTCCGCTGAGTCATCTGAATCAGCTGCAAGCAGCTGGACCGGCAGGTTGCCGGTCGTGATGACGCGGAACTGGCGGCGCTCATGGACAAGTTTGTCTGCGTGCGCGTCGTGCAGGGCTGGGGGATCGACCTCTCCATCTTCCAGTTCGACTACGAGCTGACATGGGCTGTCTTCCTGATGAACGCGGACAAGACGATCTACGGCCGCTACGGGAGCCGGTCGGACCACAAGGACACGACGAAGGACGTGTCGATCGACGGACTGAAGAAGGCGATGGAAGGGGCGCTGGAGCTCCACAAGGGCTACCCCGGCAACAAGAACGACCTGGCCGGGAAGACGGGGCCCAAGCCGGCCTTCGCGACGCCGGAGGCGATCCCGGAGATCAGCGGGAAGCCCTTCGCCAAGCCGGCGGACGGGACGCGTGCGGGCTGCATCCACTGCCACCAGGCCACCACTCCCGATCCCTGGACGCTCCGGAAGTCCAAGCAGCCGATCCCCGACAAGACGCTCTGGCCGTACCCGATGCCCAACGACCTCGGGCTTACGCTCGACCCGAAGGATCGCGCGACCGTCACCGCCGTGGCGAAGGGAACGGCGGCCGAGAAGGCCGGCTTCAAGACGGGGGACAAGATCTCGAGGATGGAGGGCCAGCCGATCCTTTCGATCGCGGATGTGCAGTGGGTGCTGCAGAACGCGAAGGAACCCGGCTCGGTGAAGGCCGAGGTCGATCGCGGCGGCCAGAAGACGGACCTTACGATGACGCTCGCGGCGGGGTGGCGTCACGCCAACGATTTTTCATGGCGGCTCGTGATGTGGGGGATGCGCCACAAGCTGATGGGCACCGAGCCTCTCGAAGTGCTGCCCGCCGACGAGCGGACCAAGCTCGGGGTCGCGGACGGCGCGATGGCGCTCAGGATCAAGGGATTCCCTCCCGCCTTTGTGAAGGATAAGAATCCCGATGCCCCGGCGAAACTCCAGAAGGGGGACGTCATCGTCGAGGCGGATGGCCGGAAGGATTTCCTGAACGAGAGCGCGTTCCTGGCCTACCTGATGCAGAAGAAGACCCCGGGCCAGTCGGTCGAACTGTCGGTCCTGCGCGGCGGCAAGTCGGAGAAGATCAGCCTCACGATTCCGTAGAATTGCAGTCCGTTCGGAGACCGCGGAGTCCGTATTCCACCTCCGCGGTCTCCGGGCTATTTCCCCCCCTGTTCCCTCTTGATTCCCTCCCCGGCGGCCCGTATGCTCCTTTTGACGAAAGGAGGTTCACCGTGCAACTCATTGCATCCCGCGCGCCCGCGCTGAGCCTCCGCCCGCAGTTGGTCTAGCCCGTCTGCTGGCCCGATCGGGCCTGGCTCCCACCGTTTCATCGAAGACCGCTCGGTCGCTGTCTTCGATCGCCTGTACCCGAAGAAATGGGTCCTTATGAGTCATCGTGATCACGAACGGGCAGGGGAATGGAAGACCCTCCGTCTTTGCAGGCAGGTCGAGGAATCCTTGTGCATCGCGTTGGCCGGATGCGGGGACGATGTTCTCGCGGGCCTGGCCGTGGAGTCCGTCGTCCCGGCGCCGGACGCGGGGCATCTCCTTGTGGCCGTCTCGTTCTCCGCGCAGCCGATCCCCGATCCCGTCGAGGCGCTCGGCCGCCTCCACCGGGCCACCGGCTGGCTGCGCGAGCAGGTTGCGGAGGCGATCTCGCGAAAGCGGGTGCCGGAACTCGCATTCCGCTTCGCGCCGACGGAGGGAGCGACGTAGGGTTGGTGGAGGGCGAGAGCATGAAGCGGACGATCCTCGTGGCCGTTCTCCTGTCGGGTTCGATCGCGGCCCAGGAGCCCAAGGAGGAGATCCTTTACAACGGGATCCGGCTTCCGGCGACCTGGCCGCCGAAGGTCGCGGACGTCTCGAAGGACCTCGAAGCCCCGCCGTATCTGAAGTCGCCTCCCGCGGTGATTCCGATCGACGTCGGTCGCCAGCTTTTCGTCGACGACTTCCTGGTCGCGGAGACCACGCTTACGCGCACGCATCACCTCGCGACGTACCACGAGGCGAGCCCGGTGCTCAAGCCCGACCAGCCGTGGGAGGGCGAGATGGCGATGGCGTTCAGCGACGGCTGCTGGTACGACCCGAAGGAGAAGCTCTTCAAGATGTGGTACCTGGCGGGCAAGGATCGCGCGACGTGCCACGCCACGTCGGAGGACGGCATCCATTGGAAGAAACCCGCGCTCGACGTCAAGCCCGGGACCAACGTCGTCCAGACGGGGCAGCGGGACTCGTCGACGGTCTGGCTCGACCAGGAGGAGAAGGATCCGAAGAAACGGTTCAAGATGTTCCGTTCCTGCTCCGGGGGAAGCTCCGTCGCGAAGGCCTATGGCCTCGCGACCTTCTTCTCCGCGGACGGGATCCACTGGAGCGAGAAGCCGATGCTCACGGGCTCGTGCGGCGACCGGAGCACCGTCTTCTGGAATCCTTTCCGAAGGGTCTGGGTTTACAGCATCCGGCACGGATGGGGCGAGCCGCGCCGCCGCCGCTACTGGGAGCGCGCCGACCTGGAGTCGGGCCCGATGTGGGAGCAGCTGGTCGAGGCCCCGATGTGGATCGGCTCCGATTCGCTCGATCCCCAGCGGCCCGAATACAAGGTTCCCTGCCAGCTTTACAACCTGGACGCCGTGGCCTACGAGAGCCTCCTCCTCGGGCTCTTCACGGTCTGGCGCGGGCAGTTCCCCGACCGCCAGAAGCCGAACGAGGTCTCCCTCGGGTACAGCCGCGACGGATGGCACTGGACGCGGCCCGACCGGCGCCCGTTCTGTCCCGTGTCCGACAAGCAGGGCACGTGGAACGCGAACAACGTGCAGTCGGTCGCGGGGGGATGTCTCGTCTTGGGCGAAAAGCTCTACTTCTACGTAAGCGGGCGCGCGGGCGAAGAGGGCTCGGCCAAGCAGGGCGTCTGCACCACCGGACTCGCCGTGCTTCGCCGCGACGGGTTCGCCTCGATGGACGCGGGAGAGGCCGGAGGCGCGCTGACGACGCGCCCGGTCCAATTCAGCGGGAAGCGACTGTTCGTCAACCTCGCGGCGCCGAAGGGCGAGCTTCGCGTCGAGGCGCTCGACGAGAAGGGCGAGGTCCTCTCGCAGAGCGAGCCGGTCACGGGGGACCGGACGCAACTCGCGGTGGGGTTGGATCTTTCCAGGGGCACGGGAAAGCCGGTCCGCCTGCGATTCACGCTGAAGAACGGAAGCCTGTACTCCTTCTGGGTGAGCCCCGACGAATCGGGCGCCAGCGGTGGCTACGTCGCGGCGGGGGGACCCGCGTACCCGGGGCCGGTGGACACGGTCGGTTCCCGGTAATCCGCGTGGCACATCCGGGGGATCAAGGGGAAGACATGAGTCCGACGCGGAGGGAGTTCCTGGCCGCCGGCGCCGCGCTCGGCTTCGCGTGGCGGACGCCGGGGGCGATCGTCTCGATCGAGCCGGCGACCCGCCTGGTCACCGAGTGCACGCTCCCCGGCGAAACGCGCGCCGACGACGTCACCCCCGCCCATCCGAACGGCCTGCAGGTCAGCCGCGACCGCTGGCTCCTGCTCTACGGGACGCGCGGATTCCGCGGCGTCGACGACGACCGGTCGAGCGTCTACCAGCTCAGGAATGAGGCCCCCGACGGGCCGGTGATCAAGGAAGGTTTCCTCAGCCGCACGACGGACGACTGGGACCCCTATGGAGAGGGGAAGAAACTCTCGCGCCAGCACGGCCATGCCGTTGCGTTCGGGGTCCCGAAGGGCGTCCGGGCGCCCAACGCGAACGTCTTCGTCGCGAAGTGGTACGTGAACGCGCGGGTGCTCGACCGGGAGAAGAACCTCCTCCAGCACTCGACCGTCCCCTTCCAGCTCGGAGGTCCGAAGCACTTCGTGGAGTGGGCGCAGTTCCGTCTGAACGATCGTGAGGACGATATCGAGATTCTCCGCGCGCCGGCGTGGCTCCGCCAGAAGGGATTCGAGTCGGGGGACCGGTTCACGAGCGCGGAACCGGTGACCTCGATGAACCAGACCTTCACGCCCGCCGTGCCGTTCAACCGCGACGCGACGGAGTGGGCCGACGCGATGGCCTTCGACGGGGGCCGCGTCGCCGCGACCCGGTACGCGTGGAACGCGAAGACCGGTCTCTACGAGTGGGCCGAAACGGGGCCGTTCCTCGCCGGAGGTGTGTTCGAGGGGAGCCTCGCGTCGCACGCGGGGAAATGGGCGATCTCGGCCCGTCTCGAAAAGGGCGCCGGGGTTGCGTGGGCCCTCGTGACCGACCCGTTCAAGGAAATGCCCGCGCCCACGATCGTGAAGGAGCCCGCGACGAGCGCGCCGCTGACGGCGTGGGGTTGCCCCGACGGCATTCTGCGGCTCGTCACGGGCGACCAGGGCCGGCGCGATCCTCTCTTCATGTGGGACGTCGACCCCGCCGCCGGCTTTCGCGCGACGAACGCCCGCGTGATCTTCGACAGCGTGAAGGCCGGGCTCAAGATCCGGGCCGCGAGCCAGCCGAAGGTCGACATGGGGAAGCTCCTCCCCCCGACGGGAAAGACGCAGTTCGCGATGTTCCGGGTGAGCGTGCGCGGGTTCAATCATCCGTACCCGGGCCGCCCGGGGATCCCGGTCGTCGACGCGGACGAGAAGGCCGCCTGTGGCATCTACGCGGCGCGGATCACGTACGCCGAGTCTGCGCCCCCGCGGTGGGAGTTCTGAACCGGCGGTTTTCGCCGTCGCGAACCCTGGCGTCGCACGTGATTGTTTTCGATTGCAGGGGCTCGTGTTAGAATATCCGCGCCTTGCTGGAAGAAGACGCGGAACTGGGCATCCTCGCGCTCGAGAGGGGCCTCGTGAGCCAGGACAAGCTCAACGAGTGCCTCACGGCGCTCTCCGAGGACGTAGCGCGGAGCCTGCCCGAGCTCTTTCGCGAGCGGGGCCTCCTGAGCCCGGAACAGATCGAGGATCTCCGCCTGGAGGCGGCCCGGCGGATCCGGGGACGCCAGGAGGGGACGACTTCGGACCCGGCGCCCGCGATGGTTCCCGCCGCCGAGAGCCCCGGCGCCCCTTCCACGGCAATCCCCGCGGAGGCGGTCCGGGCGGCCCAGGATCCGAGAAACATCTTTGGGAAGTTCATCCGCGTCCACGAGATCGGTAAGAGCGGGCTGGGCTCCGTCTTCAAGGCGTACGACACGAAAGAGAAGCGCTGGGTCGCGCTCCGCCTGCTCGGCGACGCCGGAGGGGGAGCCGAGGGCGTGGCCCGCTTCCTCAAGGAGGCGCAGGCCATGGTGGGCTTGAGCCATCCGGGCATCGAGCTGGTGTTCGAGACGGGGCGAGAGACCGAGGAGGGCGTGGAGCGCGCCTTCATCGCGATGGAGTTCATCGAGGGGGAGACGCTCGACCAGATCCGGGCCCGCGGCCTGCCCATCCAGAAGGCGGCGCAGATCATCCGCGACGCCGCCCTGGCGGTCGATTTCGCCCACGGGCGCCGCGTGATCCACCGCGACCTCAAGCCGCGCAACATCATGCTGGGTTTCGACGGAAAGGTGCGCGTGCTCGACTTCGGCCTGGCGCAGTTCGCGACGACGCTCGGCCCGACCGACGACAGCATGCTCTCCCGGACCATCAGCGTCCAGGGCACGCCGTCCTACATGTCGCCCGAGCAGGCGATGGCGCGCACGCATGACATCCGGGAGCGGAGCGACGTCTACTCGCTGGGCGCCACGCTCTTCTTCCTCCTCACGGGCCGGCCGCCGTTCGAGGGGTCCAACGCGATGAAGACCTGCTTCGCGGTGGTGCGCGACCCGCTCGTGCCGCCCTCACAGCTCAATGCCTCCGTCAAGCCCGACCTCGAGCGGATCGTCGTCCGCGCGATGGCGAAGGACCCGGTGCGGCGGTACGACACGGCCAAGCACCTGGCCGAGGACCTCGACCGCTTCATCAACGGCGTCCCGATCCTGTCGGACGACCAGATGCGCTTCACCCAGGGGATCACCGCGCTCCACGCGGGCCGCCTGGAGGAGGCGATCCACATGTTCAAGGAGCTGATCCGCCTGGAGGCCTCGGGAAAGCTGGGGGCGCTGGGGCTCAAGAGCGTGATCAAGCAGCTCGAGGAGGGCGAGAACGGCCTGACGCTGGCGATCAACCAGCAGCAGAAGAACTACGACATCCGGACCCAGCGGGGCGTCTACCGTTTCGCCAAGGCGCTCATCCAGTCGCTGGAGGGAAACGACCCGAGCGCGAGCTGCAAGAACGCGCTCGAGGATTTCGTGGTCTCGGCGGAGCTCCGGCCCGAGCACACGCCGGCGCGCGTCAACCGCGGGAACGTCCTCATCTTCGGCGGACGGTACGCGCGCGATTCCGGGAAGGACGTCTCCGCGGTCTTCGCCATGGCGCTCAAGGACCTGGACGCCGCGACCAATTTCGACAACACGTGCAGCCCGGCCTACCACAACCGGGGGATCGTCCGCTTCTACATGGCGCGCTCGCTGAAGAAGGAGGGCGACCCGGAGCCGGACTACAGGAAGGCGATCGAGGACTTCTCGCGCGCCGCCGAGCTGGAGCCGACGTACGCCTACATCTTCAAGGACCTGGGCGTGGTCAAGGTCGCGCTTGCGAAGTACCTCCTGGGGAAGGGCGAGAAGGTGAAATCGCTCTTCATCGAGGCGGTCGCGCACCTCGACATCGCCTGCCAGCTCAACTCCCTGATCTACGGGGCGTTCTACGAGCGCGGCCAGGCGCACTTCGCCCTCAAGGACTTCAAGGCGGCGGTGAAGGATTTCAAGCGCTGCCTCGAGCTCGACCCGTCGCGTGACAAGAAGGTTCAGGCGCTGATCAACGAGGCCCACCGGCACTACGAGACGCGCAAGGTCTGATCCGCGCGCGGCCGGGTGGGGAAGAGCGCGCCCAGGCCGAACGTCATCGCGAAGCCGATCACCGTGAACCACGGCCAGGCGACCGGGGTTGTGAGCTTGACGGTGACGACGACAACCACGCTGAGGAGCATCGCCACCACGTTCCATGAATCGCTCCCCCGGCGCCCCGTCAGTCGCCCCAGGCAGAAAACTCCGAGGAGCGCCCCGTAGGCATAGGTCATCACCGCGAGGCCTTCATTCAGAAGTGACTTGGAGACCTTCTCGAAGATGATCGCCACGACAATCAAGAGAGCGCTGACGACGGCCGCCATGATGCGGGAGAGAGCCAGATCCCGCCGCGGATCCGCGGGACGATTCGCATGCCTCCTGACTCCATCGACCATGGCCACCAGCGCGAGCGCCCCGATCGCGGATGAAGTCGTGGACATCGCGGCCGCAAAGACCGCGGCCATCACGAGGCCGCGGACTCCGGCGGGCAATTGATGAACGATGAAGTGGGGAAAGATCCAGTCCTGGCGGATGAGGCCGTCCTCCTTGTCCAGCGGGAGGGCCGAACGGAGATCCGGGTGGTGGGAATAGAAGGCGTAAAGGCAGGTGCCGATGAAGAGGAAAAGAAGGACCGTGGGCAGGCTGATCAGGCCGGAAAGGACCACGGAGCGCGATCCCTGGCGGCTTCCCCGGCACGTCAGCATTCGTTGAACCAGGTCCTGGTCGGTCCCGTGAGTCGCAAAGGTGAAGAAAACGCCTCCGACGAGTGACGTCAAAAGGGTGTAGGGCGGGCTGTAGAACGTGACCGTGGTGTCGACGATCTGGAGCTTGCTGGCGGGGGCGGCGGACAGAGCCGTTCGAAAGCCCTGGCCGCCGATGTCCCCCAGGATGATCGCGAGGGCCAGGGCCGCCCCTCCAAAGAACAGGAAGAACTGAAGGACGTCGGTCCAGATGATCGACTTGATCCCTCCATAGACCGTGTAGAGCACCGTGAGTGCCGTGAAGCCGACGACACAGGAGGCGAACGGCCAGCCCGTCGCGGCCTTGACCGCGATCGCCGCCGCGGTGACCCGGATGCCGCTCGCCAGGATCCGGGTAACGAAGAAAAGGATGCTCGCCGCACCGCGGGTGGCCGGACCAAACCGGATGCCGAGAAACTCGTAGACCGACGTGATTCCCGCGGTATAGAAGGCCGGGATGAAAAGAAAGGCAACGAGGAGGCGACCGAAAAAGTTGCCCACGACGAACTGGAAGTAGGTGAAGTTGCCCGCGTAGGACATGCCCGGGACCGAGCAGAACGTGAGCGCGCTCATCTCGCTGGCGAGGATCGAGAGGCAGACGGCCCAGACGGGCATGTTCCCGCCGCCCTTGAAGTACCCGGCCGCGTCCTTCTGGCCGCGGCCGGTCCACCACCCGACGAACGCGCAGAGACCGAAGTATCCGGCCAGCACGCCGTAGTCGAGGGCGCCGAACACGCGGCCAGTGTAACAGCGGTCGCGGGCCGAGGGAAAAGACTTGCGGCTCGAGTCGCGGCGTCCGTATCATGAATTTCGATGAAGTGCTGCAATTGCCCGGCCGGCTCGGAGGGTTACGCGGTCATCCCCGGCGTCGGCGAGACCGGCGAGGCGCGCTTCTACTGCGACCGCTGCGCGCGGAATCACCGCGTGAAGATGCGGTACTGGGACGGGCGGGACCTGGATGTCGGCGGCTACCGGGAGAACCCCGACCTGGGGAAATCCTTCCACACGCTCATCTTCTCGTTCCACGACGTCGCGCGCATGCGGCGCGAGGATCTCGAGCCGGTCATGGCGTGGGTGGAGGACGAGGAGCTGGCGCTGGCGCTGATGGGCGCCGACACGATCCTCCTCGAAAAGCTGTACTCGGTCCTCCCGCTCACGCGCGTCCGCCGCGTGCGCGACCTCCTCGAATCCGGGGGGAGCAAGGGGACCGCCGCGGCCTCCACGCCGGAGGCCGCCCGGGAGCTCGTCGTCAGCGTGATCAAGAGGCTGTGAGATGATCCTCGACTACCACATGCACACGCCCCTCTGCAAGCACGCGGTCGGGGAACCGGAGGAGTACGCGCGGCGGGCGGTCGAGCGGGGGATCGGGGAGATCGGCTTCTCGGACCATTGCCCGATGCCCGCGACCTACGATCCGGACTTCCGGATGCGGGAGGACCAGTACGCCGACTACATCGCGATGGTCGTCCGCTGCCGGAAGGCCTTCCCGGCGCTCTCGATCAAGCTCGGGCTCGAGGCCGACTACCACCCGGGGACGGAGCCGTTCGTGCGGGACGTGATCGCGCGGTACGAGTTCGACTACGTGATCGGCTCGGTCCACTATCTGGGCTCGTGGGGCTTCGACAATCCCGACCTGGTCCACCTGTACGAGGGGAAGGACATCTACGAGCTCTACCGGCAGTACTACGACCTGGTCCGCGGGCTGGCGGAGACGCGGCTCTACGACATCGTGGGCCACCCCGACGTGATCAAGAAATTCGGCCACCGCCCGGCGAGGGACTACGAGCCCCTGGAGCGCGCGGCGCTCGAGGCGGTGGCGAAGGCCGGGATGGCGCTGGACGTGAACACGGCGGGCCTGCGCCGCCCGGCAAAGGAGATCTACCCCAGCCCGCGGATGCTCAAGGCGGCGCGGGCGATGGGGATCGGGATCACGTTCGGCTCCGACGCCCACGAACCCCGCCTGGTGGGCGAGGCGTTCGGCGAAGCGGTGGCGCTCGCCAAGGCCGCCGGCTACACGCACTTCCGCCGCTACTCGAGGCGGTCGTTCGATCTGCTCCCGCTCCCGTAGGAAGCGGCAATCGCGGGGCTACCGGTGGATTCCCGGTCGCGTGTAGGCGCCTCCCTTCGGCCGGTGGTATCCGCGGACGTAGAACCGGCGGACCGATCCGGCCCGGTGCTGGGGAGAGATCCGGGCGTGGTGCAGCTCGTGCTGCTGGTACAGGTACGGATTGAATCCGATGGTGGCCTGCGGCTCGGACTTGTTTGACGGCGCTTTCGGGTCCGTCTTTTTCTTGTCGTCGGCCTTCGATGCAGCGTCCTTCTTCAGGCGGTCCTTCTCCGCCGCCTCCTCCTTTGCGAGGTCCTCCTCGGAGACGGTGATCTTCTTCAGCTCCTCCTCGCTTGCGCGCGCTTCGTCGAGGAGCTTCGGGTCGTAGACCGTGATCCACCAGCCGTCGTAGGCGTCCTCGGCCGTCTCGGGCGTGACCTCGAACGTCAATCCCTCGCGGTCTTTCTTTCCCGGGGCGAGGTGGAGCGATTTGAGCGCCTCGACGTCCTTCGCGTCCCCGAGGAGTGCGCTCATCACGGCGAGACATTCCCTCTTCGCCTCGTCGCTCTTGAGGAGATCCTTGTACACGCCGATCTCCAGGCACGCCGGCTCGTCGGGGTCGCCGTACAGGTTGAACTCGTAGTTGCCCGATTTGTGCGACATGTAGGGGACGTTCTTCAGGACTCCCTTGTCGACCACCGTCGCGGGGATCTGGCGCAGGGCGCCGGCCCAGGGCCGGCCGGCCACGACCTCGACGCATTTCTCCCAGCGGGCGAGCCGGAGCGGTTTCGCGGCCGCCGCCGGCTCCTCCGCCTTCTTCTCGATGGACTCGATGTCCGTGCGCTCCACCGTGACCGTCGCGTACTTGAGTCGGATCACGACCGACCCTTCGCTGTCCTTGAGGACGACTCCCTCGAGAGCGCCCCCGTTCTTCAGGCGGATCGTGTCCGCCGAGGCCAGGGTCGCGAGGCCGAGGATCCATGCCGCCGTGAGCTTGTTCATGTCCGTCCTCCCTGTCGAACCAGCGTATCTGACGAGGGGGCCGGGGGCAAGTTACAGCGAGGCATAGGGGAGATTGCGGCGACCTCAAGTCAAGGGGTTCACGTGAGGGCACGCGGAACGCGAAGTCCGTGGGGAACGGTCTCCGGTTCGTGCGGACCCGCTCGTTAAGCCGCGGGGTGGTCACCGCGTACAGGTGGGTCAGGTCGCGGTCCAAGATCATCCGCCGTCCGCGGACCAGGTAGATCCGATTCTCGAGGGCTTCCTGGGGGAGGGGGATCATCGGGGCCTCTCCTAAAGACAACCTCGAGGAGAGGGTCCGTAGTTTCCCTGCCACGAGGTATTCGGGATCCGTCCGGGAGTCCCGCTTGGGCCCCAAGAGGTTGAGGGATAGGTCATTATAGGACATGGCAGTCCATGTTACGATTTGGAACACGGGGTAACGGGCCGTTTGACCGCCCCCGGGGGTTCTGTTAGGGTACAGCTCCATGGCGCGCATCCAGATCCTCTCCACGGACGTCGTCAACAAAATCGCGGCGGGGGAAGTCATCGAGCGCCCGGCCAGCGTGGTCAAGGAGCTGGTCGAGAACTCCCTCGACTCCGGCGCGCGCGAGATCCGGGTGGACGTGGAGGAGGGGGGACGGAAGCTCATCCGGGTGAGCGACGACGGCGGGGGGATTGCGCGGGAGGATCTTTCGCTCGCCTTCGCCCCCCACGCGACCAGCAAGCTCTCCACGGCCGACGACCTTTTCCGGGTCTCCACGTTCGGCTTTCGCGGCGAGGCGCTCGCCTCGATCGGGGCCGTCTCGCGCGTCAGCCTCGTCAGTCGGCTGAAAGAAGGGGAGGGGGCCGAGCTGATCGTTGAAAATGGTCAGGCCGGCGAACTCCGCCCCGCCCCCGCCGCGCCCGGGACGGTGATCGAGGTCCGCAACCTTTTCCAGAACGTCCCCGTCCGCCGGCGGTTCCTGCGCTCGATCGAGATCGAGACCGAGCACGTGGTCGAGGCGGTCGCCCGGTTCGCGGTGGCCCACCCGGACGTGAGGTTCGATCTCCACGTCGACGGCGAGCTCCGCCACGCGCTCCCCCCCGCCGACCGGCGCGCGCGGATCGGCGTCTTTTACGGCGACGACGTCGCCCGCTCGCTCCGCGAGGTGGAGACCGCCGAGTTCCACGCGTACTTCGCCCCGCCCCAGTACTCGAAGATCAGCGCGAAAGGCGTCTACTTCTTTCTGAACGGCCGGTATATCCGGGACCGGGTCCTCCTTCGCGCGGTGAACGAGGCTTACCGCGAACTGGTGCCGCACGGCCGGTATCCCGTGGCACTCCTTTTCCTGACGCTCCCCCCGGGGGAGGTCGACGTCAACGTCCACCCGACCAAGATCGAGGTACGGTTCCGCAGCGTCTGGAAGCTGCACGATCGGATCGCGCTCGCCCTTCGCGAGCAGCTCGTCGGGTCGGACCTCGACCCGCGCATCGTCCCGGAGCTCCTGACGCGCGACCGGACGCCCGACCCGGCGCCCGGGGGGGCCCGGGCCGTCCTCGACTTTTTCACCCAGGAGCCGTCGATCGCCGTCGCGGCCGCGAGGCCGCTCGTCACCACCGGGCGGCGCGTCTTCCAGCTCCACAACCGCTACCTGGTCGAGGAGGTGGACGACGGGCTCCGCATCATCGACCAGCACGCGCTCCACGAGCGGGTGATGCTCGAGGAGTTCCGCCGCCAGTACGGCCGGGCGGGCATCGCGCGCCAGCGGCTGCTCATCCCCGCGGTCGTGACGCTCGACAAGGAGCGGCGGGTGCGCCTCGACGACCACCGGGAGCTCCTCGAGTCGTTCGGCCTGGAGGTCGACGACTTCGGCCGGAACGAGGTCGCCGTGCGCGCGGTGCCGGCGCTCGTGGCGGACCAGGACCCGGGGACGCTGCTGTCGGATTTCCTGGAGCTGGCGGAGGAATCCGACGCCGACGTGCCGATGCTCGAGCGGGCCCTCGAGTTCATGGCCTGCCGGGCCGCGGTGAAGTTCGGGAGAAAGCTGGCCGAGGAGGAGATCGTACGGCTGCTCCAGGACGCCGAGGGGCTAGACTTCTCCTCGAGCTGCGCGCATGGACGCCCCACGGGGATCAAGCTCTCCCTCCAGGACTTGGAAAGGTTCTTCCACCGATGATCATCGCCGACTTCGAGGTTTTCGAGCCCGCGCGCGGGTTCCGCGTCCTGGTCCACCCGACGAAGAAATTCAAGACGATCGGGCTTGCGCTCTACCTGCACCAGCCGCTCGACGAGCGGGCGACGCAGGTCGCGCTCCTCCCTTCGGTGCTCCGGCGCGGATGCCAGGGGCTGCCCGACATGCGCCGCGTCGTGATCTTCCTCGAGGAACTCTACGGCGCGTCGATGGCGGCGGACGTGGTCAAGATCGGCGAGCGCCATCTCGTGGCGTTCCGGTTCGAGGTCGTGAACGACCGGTTCGCGCCGAAGAAGATCCGGGCGCTGGAGAAGTCGATGGGGTTCCTGTGGAGGATGCTCTCGAAGCCGGTGCTGACCAAGGGGACGCTCCACCCCGCGTGGGTGGCGCAGGAGAAGGAGAATTTGAAGCGCCTGATCGACGGGATGATCAACGAACGGATGAGCTACGCCTACGAGCGGTGCATCCAGGAGATGTGCAAGGGCGAGCCCTACAGCCGGTACGAGTACGGAAAGCTGGAGGAGGTCGATGCCATCACGCCGCGGGACCTGACGAAGCTCCACCAGAAGATGCTGGTCGAGGCGCCCGTGGACCTCTTCATCGTCGGCGACGTCGAGCCGCGCAGGGTGGCGGAGGTCGCGAAACGGACGTTCCGGTTCCGCCGCCGCTCCGTCCGCGTCCCACCCCCGACGATCGTGCGCGATTCCGCCAACGGTCTCCGCGAGCACGTGGAGAAGCTCGACGTCGAGCAAGGCAAGATGGTGCTCGGCTGCCGGACGGGCGTGACGTGGGGCCACCCGGAGACCTTCGCGATGATCCTGTACAACGGGATCCTCGGGGCGTTCCCCCACTCGAAACTGTTCGTCAACGTCCGCGAGAAGGAGGGGCTCGCGTACGCGACCCACTCGTCGGTCGACTACACGAAGGGCCTCCTCTTCGTCACGGCCGGGATCGACCCCGTGAAATACGCCCGCTGCGTCGAGGTCATCAAGGAGCAGATGGCGGACCTGGCGGCGGGGAAGATCAACGACGGCGAATGGGAGAAGACGCGGCTCACGATCACCGACCGCGTCCGCTCCCGCGAGGACAGCCCGTCGGGCAAGATCGGCGCCTTCCTCGAGATGAGCCTGAACGGCCACCCGATGACCGCGGACGAGATCATCACGGGGATCTCGAAGGTCACCCGCGAGGACGTCGCGCGCGTGGCGTCGCGCGTGAAGCCCGACACGCTCTTCTTCCTCACGCGGCCGTGAAGTTCGAGTCCTGGAGACCCGGGCTCCTGCCCGAGGTGGTTCGCTTCTGGAACCGCGCCTTCGCCGCGAAGCGGAACTACTTCCCGGTCACGGAGGAGCTCTTCCTGGGTCGCGTGGTGAATAAGAGGACCGCGGTCGAGGAGTTCGATCCCCCCGGTTTCGTGGTGGCGCGGGACGGGAGGGAGATCGTCGGGTTCATCCACGTCGGCACGAGGACCGAGGCGCTCGTCCGCTCGCTCGACGCGGAGTGGCCGGGCGGGACGCAGGGCTACGTGGCATTTCTCTACGTCGATCCCGTGCGGCGCAAGAAGGGGATCGGGAGCGAGCTCTGGCATCGCGGCCTGGAGCACCTTCGCGGGACCCGGCAGGTGGTGCTGGACGGGCAGTGCTGGAATCCGTTCTACGGTAACAGCGAGGGACCCTTCACGCCCTTCTGGGGGACGCCCGAAGGGGTGAGCGTGGAGTGGGACAGCTCGGAGACGAAGAAGTTCTTCGCGAGGAAGGGGTTCGCCCCGAGGTTCAAGGGGGTGCAAATGGCGTCCGACCTCTCGCGGGCGCCGGGCCCCGAAATCGGGCCGATCGAGCGCTTGCTGGCACGGGGCGGCTTCCAGCTCCGTCTCCTCCAGCAGGAGTACCCGGAGCTGGGGCGGGCCGCAAAGGCCCGGCGAACCCTTCCTCCGGGCCTGGAATTCGACTGCACGGTCGCCCTGAGGGAGGGTCGCACGGTGGGCGTGATCGCGAGTTTCCCCTTGAAGGAGGTCCGCGCCGGCCTCCACGCGATTTACGAGGCGAACGTGGTCGAGGAGTACCGCGGACGTGCCCTCGGAAAGAACCTCCTGGCCGCGGCGCTGGCGAGGATGAGGTCGAGGGGGGCGTCGAGTTGCGAGGTGCTGACGATCCCCGAGATTTCCCCGGTCGCCCACAAGCTCTACCAGGCGGCGGGCTTCGACCAGGCCGCCTCCTGGGCCGTCTATTGAAGATTTCCCGCAACCTGCCGTCGCGCCGCGGGTTCATTGACTGATGTCCATGAGCTGCACGGAATTCAGAGAGAGCCACCCCGCGGCCTCCGCCGGCTCGCACGCCCACGCGGCCTCGTGCGCCGACTGCCGGGAGTTCGCGCGGGCCTGGGAGCTTTTGAAGGACTATCCCGCGATCGAGGCCTCGACCGGCTTCTTCCGGGCGATCCGGCGCAAGCTTGCGCCTCGCATCCTCCGCTTTGCGGCCGCGCTCTCCGCGGCCGCCGCGGCGGTCCTGGTCGCCGTCGTTCTCTGGCACACGCCCGCCGCGAAGCCCGAGATCGTCACCGACGAGGAGCGCGAGCTCGTCGAGAACCTCGACCTCCTGCAGAACTACGAACTTCTGAAGACCCTGGAACTCGTGGGCGAGAACGGCTCGTCCGGCGCGGAGGAGAGGAAGTGAGGGGGATGACTTTCGTCCTGTTCCTCGCCACGAACGTTCTCGCGGCCAACCTCCAGGGATCGATCGACCGGGAGAAGCTGGAGGCGATCCGCAAGATGGCGCCCGCGGAACGCGCCCAGCTCAAGGCCCGCCTCGAGGAGCTCAAGAAATTGCCCGTCGCGGAGCGGGAGCGGCTCAAGCAGAACCTCGAGAGAATAAAGTCGATGCCGCTCGAGGAAGTGAAGAAGCTCAAGGAGCGCGAGAAGAAGCTCTCCCCGGACGAGCAGAAGGAGTTTGCCGAGCTCGCGATGGGCTTTTTCAAGTGGGCCCACCAGAACGGCACGGTCCAGGGGTTCCCCCGGGGCATGTTCTTCCACTGGCTCAAGAGCGAGCGGCCCGACAAGATGAAGGAGATCCGCGAGATGGGCCTCCAGATCCGGGAAGAGGGGGAGGTCGGCGTCCCGCGCGTCAACGAGTTCATCAAGCTGTCCTACGAGTTCATGGGCGTGGTCCTCGCGCGCCTCGAGCAGCACGTGCAGCGCCACAAGTGCGTCCCCTACGAGGAGATGCACGCCCTTCGCGACGCGCCCCCGCGGGAGTTCTGGCCCCGCTGGCAGGAGGCCACGCGCAGCTGCCCGGCCCGCCGCGCCAACCCCGGGCCGGTCCCGCCGCGCCCGATCGACGCGCCGCGGAAGTAGCGTCCGCCCCGCACCCCGCCTATAATCCCCCCATCATGCCCAAGAATGTCGGCGTCATCCTTTCGGGTTGCGGCGTCCGCGACGGCGCGGAGATCCACGAGGCCGTCTGTGCGTTGCTCGCGATCGACCGGGCCGGTGCGCGGGCCGTGTGCCTCGCGCCCGACCGCGACCAGGCGGACGTCACCAACCACCTGACCGGCCAACCGCAGCGAGAGACGCGGAACGTCCTGGTCGAGTCCGCGCGGATCGCACGCGGGGAGATCCGCGACGTCGCGAAAGTCTCCGCCGCGGAGCTCGACGCGGTCATTCTTCCGGGGGGATTCGGAGCGGCGAAGAATCTTTCCGACTTCGGGCGGTCCGGGGCGAAGGCGAAGGCCGATCCGGGAGTGGCCAGGCTCCTCCGGGAGATGCATGCCGCGAAGAAGCCGATCGGCGCGCTCTGCATCGCTCCCGCGGTGCTCGCGGCGGTCCTCGGCCCCGACCTTCACCCGCAGCTGACGATCGGAACGGACGAGGCTACCGGGAAGGCCCTCGAGGCGATGGGAGCGAGGCACGTCCCGACGCCCGTGACCGGCATCGTGGTCGACCGGGAAAACAGGATCGTCACGACCGCCTGCTACATGCTCGCGACTCGGATCTCCGAGGTCGCCGACGGGGCGGAGAAGGTGGTGCGGGCGCTCCTTGAAATGGCTTAGCCTGCTCCTGATCCTGCCGTCGGCGTGCCGGAGGTCCGAGCCCGAGCGCGTCCGCCTGTCGCGCATCGCGTTCGCCCTCGACCGCGAGGGGGTTGACCAGGACATCGTGGTCGTCGAGGCCGACGGGTCCAACCCGGTATCGATCGCCGACGATCCCGCGCTGGACGAGACCCCCTGCTGGTCGCCCGACGGTCTCTCGATCGTCTGGGCCTCGAATCGAGAGAAGAGTCCGGGGTTCTGGGAATGGAAGTCCACGGGCGTCCTCGAGCGGGTGAACTCGGCCCCCTGGATGGACCTGTCGCCCTCCTTCTCGCCCGACGGCCGGTCGATCGCGTTCATGACCAACCGCGACGGCAACTGGGAGATCTATGCGATGACATCCGACGGGCGCCGTCACCGTCGATTGACCGAGGATCCGGCTTCCGATCTGTGGCCCGCCTGGTCGCCGGACGGGACGAAGATTGCGTTCGTATCGGACCGGGCGGGAACGAAGGACGTCTTCCTCATGGATCCGGACGGGAAGAACGTGAAGGCGCTCACGAACGACCGTGCGTGGGACGGCCGCCCGGCGTGGTCGCCCGACGGCGGGCTGATCGCCTGGTCGAGCGACCGGGAGGGAAAGGCGGCGATCTTCGCGATGGACCGCGAGGGGAAGAACGTGAGGCGGCTGACGCCTCCCGACTCGGAGTGCGAGGAGCCGTCCTGGTCGCCCGACGGCGGGAAGATCGTGTACGTCAACATCCGGTCCGGCCTTCGCGAGCTCTGGGTGATGAATTCAAATGGAACGGGCCACCGTTCGCTGGCGTCGTTCCCCCGGGCGGTGCACTCGCCCGCGTGGTCCCCCTTCCTTCCGGGATCGAAATGATGTCGCGGTTCCTCGAGGCGCTGAAGGAACGCGTCGTCCTCGGCGACGGCGCGATGGGCACGGAGCTCCTTGCGCGGGGGGCGGCGAAGGACCGGAATCTGTCGCTGCTCAATCTCGAGAACTCCGCCCTGGTCCTGCAGGTGCATCGCGAATATGTCGCGGCCGGCGCCGAGTTCATCCGTACGAACACGTTCACGGCCAACAGGCTGAGGATGCCTCCCGGGCTTGTGCGGGAGGTGAATTCAGAAGGGGTCCGGCTGGCCCGCGCGGCCGCCGGGCCGGGTCGATTTGTGGCGGGCTCGATGGGCTCCTTGCAGGATGTAGAGACCACGGACCAGGAAAGGCGGGCCGCTTACTTGGAACAGGGCCGGGCCCTGGCGGACGGCGGATGCGACGCATTGGTCCTGGAAACATTCGGTTCGATCGTGGACCTGCTACAGGCAATCGACGCGGGGCGCCAGGCGGGCGTCCCCGTCATCGCGCAGACGTATGTTGCGGGCCTTCCCCTTTCGCAGCTCTCGCTGGAGAGATCGGGTGCCCAAGTCGCCGGGGCAAACTGCACCTCCTGTGGAGAGTGTCTCCGGATCATCCTTCAATTCGCCGCGGGCCGTGAAGCCACCCCGCTTTCGGCGTTTCCAAATGCGGGACCGCCCGCGAGGTATGAGCCTCCGGATTCGTTTGCGGCAGGGGCCATGTTGCTGATCCAGAAGGGAGTCCGGTTGATCGGCGGCTGCTGCGGGACGGCCCCCGCTCACATTCGCGCCCTCGGGGCGAAACTCGCGGAGAAGTCGCGATGATCGTCAAGGTCGCGACCGCGAACGCGATGAAAGTCGAGGCCACGAGGAAGGCCTTCGCGAAGTTCTTCAAGGGAGTCAAGGTTGTCGGCGTGGAGGTCGAATCGGCCGTCTCGGCGCAGCCGATCTCGTTCGGCGAGATCGTGCGCGGCGCCCGCGAGCGGGCGAAGGCCGCCTTTAGCGGGTGCGACTACTCGGTCGGCATCGAGGCCGGGATCTTCCGCGTCGCCGCCGTCGCGCCCAATCCGTTCCAGGTCACGATCGCCTGCGTCTTCGACGGCGAGCGCGAGGCGCTGGGGGCCGGGCCGTTCTACGAGGTCCCCGCGAGGCTCGTCCGCGAAATCGTAAAGGACGACGCCGGGAGCGTCGCGGTCGTCACGCAAGGGAAGGTCACCCGGGGCCAGGTCACGCGCGACGCCGTCGTCATGGCGCTCGCGCCGTTCGTCTCGCGCAACCTTTACGCTTGAGCGGGGATCGATTATAGTCCACCCCCAATGAAGACCGCGTGCCTCGGGCTCCTCCTCCTCGCGGGCTGCGTCAGGAACGTCAACGCCGGACGCGAGCAGGAACTCCGGATCGACGAGTCGTCCGAGCGCGACTTGGGCGTCCGGGGATGCCAGGAGGCGCTCGCGCACGCCGCGGTGTCGACCGATCCCGCGGAGACGGAGCCGGTCTCTCGCGTGGGGAAACGGATCGCGGCCGTCGTGAACAAGTCCGGCTATCGCTGGGAATTCCACGTCCTCGTCGACGACGCGTCGGCGGCCGCGTGGTGCCTGCCGGGGGGGAAGGTCGGCGTCCACACGGGTCTCTTCCCGGCGCTGCAGGACGAGGCGGGCGCCGCGTTCGTCATGGCGCACCTCGCGGCCCACGCGCTCCTGCGCCACGGGGCGGAGCGGATCGGCCAGGAGCTGACAAAGGAGGAGATCGCGCAGCTTTCCGTCGCCGCACTCGGGGGCGTCGACCCGGCGCCGCACCGGCGCGCGCTCGGCGGCTACGGGCTGGCGCTGGAGGGGGCCGTCCCGCCCGCGTACGGCCCGGAGCACGAGTCGGAGGCGGACCGCCTGGGACTCGAGATCATGGCGAAGGCGGGGTTCGACCCGCGGCAGGCGATCGAGGCGTGGGGTCGCGTCGAGAAGCTCGCGCCGGCGCTCCTCGCGCTCCATCCGTCGCACCCGATGCGCCTGAAGAACCTCGAGTCGCGGCGTCCCACGGCGATGGCTCTCTACGACCAGGCGATCAAGGCGCCGGTGGCCCCGCTCCCGAAGACAGGCGAACGGAAAGCCAGGCCCGGCGCGGTCGCGGCGTCGGCCGGGAGCATCGTTGCGAACGCTGCCGGGACGCTTCGCACGAAATCAAAGGAGAACCGGCACGCGGTCCTCTTCGAGTTCTGGCTCAACCAGGACGCGTGGCTCGAGTCTGTCCGCGTGGCGGGGCCCGATGGGCTGTCTCTGCCGCTCGACGCACGGGTCGGGATTCCGGCCAACCTGAAGAAACAGGCGGTCCTCGTCCGTCCCGATACGGGGAGCGGGGATTTCCCGGGGGGGACGTACACGTTCACCCTGTCGGGAGCGGCGGGCGGGAGGACGTTCTCGACCGCCTGCGTCTTCGAAGTCCGGTGACTCACGTAAGGATTGCACGGGCAGGGAGGAGCGCCTAGAATGAGCCTCGTGAAACTTTCGCTCGCCGTGGCCGCGATCGCATCCCTGGCGGGGTGCCTCATGCGTGAGCCGAACTACAAGAATTATGGTGCGCGGCCCCACGAGTGGGACCTGCCGGGCCCGGAGGAAGAGCGGAAGGTCTTCGGCCCCATGCCGTTCGAGGATGCCAAGGCCTTCATCCGCGACCGCGAGAGCGAGGGCTGGCAGATGATCGGGTACGAGCTCGCCAGCATCCCCGAGAACGTGATGATCGACCAGACCGAGCTGGACCGTCCATCGAACCCCAAGAGGGCGTGGACGTTCGATATCCCGAAGACGTACGACGAAAGGGTGGACCCTCCCGCGCTCAAGGCCGTGGCGGCCGTGGGCGCGACGAAGCCTGCCGGGCCTCTCGTGGATTCGGTTCCGCCCTACGTCCAGGAGGACGTGAAGGGGTACCGCCAGAAGTACCTGGTGCTCATGAGGCGGTGGAAGTAGCAGCAAGTAGCCGGATTCCGCGACCCCTTCCCGCCGGCCGGTTCGATAAGGATATTATGATTCCGCGTCACAAGACCCGCGAGGTCCGCTGCGGCAACCTCGTCATCGGCGGCAACCATCCCATCTGGGTCCAGTCGCTGACGACTACCAAGACCTCCGATGTCGAAGTCACCAAGGCCGAGATCCGGCGGATGCTCGATGCGGATTGCGAGCTCGTCCGGGTCTCCGCGTTCGACATCGGCGACGCCCAGGCGCTCGGCGCGATCAAGAAGTTCCTCCCGCCGACGGTGCCGCTGGTCTGCGACATCCATTTCAACACCAAGTTTGCCCTCGAGGCGATCAAGCAGGGCGTCGACAAGGTCCGCCTGAACCCCGGCAACGTGGGGGGCAAGGCGTCCGTCTTCGACGACGAGGCGAAGCGTCGCGAGAAGGAAGTGGCCGAGGCGGCGAAGAACGCGGGGATCTGCATGCGGGTCGGCGTCAACTCCGGATCGGTGGAGCAGGATCTCCTCGACAAGTACCACTGGGCCACCGCCGACGCCATCGTCGAAAGCGGGATGCGTCACTGCGAATGGCTGGAGAAGTGCGGCTTCAAGGACATCGTCGTCTCGCTCAAGTCGACGTCCATGGAGACCGTGATCAACGCCTATCTTAGATTCGGAAAGGCGACGGACTTCCCGCTCCACGTGGGAGTCACGGAAGCCGGCCTGCCGGAATACGGCACGATCAAGAGCGCGATCGGCATCGGCCGGATCCTCCTCGAGGGCCTGGGTGACACGATCCGCGTCTCGCTGACGGGCGACAAGGCGCTCGAGATGCACGCGGGGTTCAACATCCTCAAGGCGACCGGCCGGCGGGTCCGGGAGCCGGAAATCGTCGCGTGCCCCCTGTGCGGGCGCGCCGCGGTCCAGCACGAGAAGGTCGTGAACGACCTCCAGAAGCGGATCGCGAACGTCCGGGTGCCGATGAAGATCTCGATCCTGGCCTGCGCGGTCAACGGCCCCGGCGAGGCGGCGGAAGCCGACATCGGCGCGGCGGGGGAACGCGGACAGTGGCTCCTCTTCAAGAAGGGGGTGCCCCTGCGCCGGGTCAAGGACGCGGAGATCGTCGACGAAATGGAGAAGGAAGTCCGACAGCTCGCCGCCGAGATGGGATCGCAGGGAGGCGCGGGCGGAGGCGTCGCATGAGCTACTTCACCAACATCCGGTACGGCAAGATGCGGATGGTCGCGCGCTTCAAGACGGACCGCGAGGACCTCCGGACGCGCGACCGTTGCGTCATCCGCACCGATCGGGGCAAGGAGGTGGGCGAGGTCCTTTCGCCGCTGCAGCCGATCCCCGAGGCCATTCCGGCGGAGAGCCTCTGGGACGTGGTCCGCCGCGCCGGCCCCGAGGACCTTCAGCACGCCGACCGGCTCGAGACGGAGAGCGTCCCGCAGGCGCGCAAGATCTGCCGGGAGGTCGTCCAGAAGCTCAACCTCCCCATGAAGATCACGGACGTCGATTACGTGTGGGGAGGCGAGCGGATCATCTTCTACTTCACGAGTACGACGCGGGTCGACTTCCGCGAACTCGTGCGCCAGCTCGCCCACGAGTTCCGGACCCGGATCGAGCTCAAGCAGGTCGGGGCGCGGGACGAGGCGCGCCTCGTTGGCGATGCGGGTCACTGCGGCCTCGATCTGTGCTGCCGCGGCCATCTCAAGGAGCTCGGCGGCATCACGATGGACATGGCCAAGATCCAGAAGCACACGGCCGATCCGTCGAAGATCACGGGCCGCTGCGGGAAGCTGCTGTGCTGCCTGCGGTACGAGTACACGACCTACACGGAGTCGCGCGACCTCCTCCCCCCGAGGGGGACGCGCCTGGAGACGAAGAAGGGGAACGGCATCGTCGTCGACCAGAACATGCTGCTCCGCGAGGTCACGATGGTTCCCGACGGCGGCGGCGACCGGTTTATCGTGAAGCTGGAGGAGATCCAGGGCTCGCCCGCGCCCGTCGCGGGCTGCAACGGGTGCGCCACCCCCAAGGTGGGCGAAGCCCCCCCCTCCGCAAGGCCTACGGGGGGCGAGCCGGCGGCCGTGGCCGCTCCCGCGACGCCTCCGACCCCGACCAGGCCCGTCGAGGCGCCCAGGCTGGACACGGCCGTGCAGAAGAAGCTCACCGAGGAGACCCAGCTCCAGACCCGCGTCGTCGCGGAACCGGTCATCCTGTGGCTCGGGACCGTCAAGACCGCGGAGGTCCCGCCCGGCGCGTCGAAGGTGTTCGATCTCGGCGGGCCGAAGATCGCGATCTTCAACGTCGACGGAATCTTCCACGTCACCTCGAACGAATGCAGCCACCAGGCCGGGCCGCTGGGCGAAGGGAAGCTTGAGGGATTCTCCGTCACCTGCCCGCTGCACCAGTGGAAGTTTGATGTGACGACGGGTCACTGCCTGTCGGTCTCGGGCTCGTCCGTCCGACGCTACGAAAGCTCCGTCCTCGGCGAGGAGCTGTTCGTCAAGGTTTGACGTCCCCCCGCGTTCCTGATAGACTCGGAAACACATGAGCCTCATCGAGGGGAAGTTCGGAAAGAACATCATCCTCACGAACGTGGACGCCGTCGCCAACTGGGCCCGTGCGTCAAGCCTCTGGCCCATGCTCTTCGGGATCGCGTGCTGTGCGATCGAGATGATGGCGACCGCGGCCTCCCGGTTCGACTGGGATCGTCTCGGCATCATCCCGCGCGCCTCCCCCCGCCAGAGCGATCTCATGATCGTCGCGGGGACCGTGAACGCGAAGATGGCGCTGGTCGTCAAGAAGCTCTACGAGCAGATGCCCGATCCGAAGTACGTGCTCGCGATGGGCGTGTGCGTCGTGGGCGGCGGCCCCTACTACAAGTGGGGCTACTCGGTCGTGAAGGGCGTCGACAAGGTCGTGCCGGTCGACATCTACGTTCCGGGCTGCCCGCCGCGCCCCGAGGCGTTGCTCGACGGCCTCATCAAGCTCCAGAAGAAGATCCACGCGCACACGATGGCGAAGGACCCGGTGGTCGACCGCGACGCGTACCTCGTGACGCCCGCGACGCCGAACCGCAAGGGCTCCTACGCCCAGGTGAAACCGCTCAACTAACGTCCAGCCTGTAGCTTCCGGGGACCGAGGACATGGCCACTTCGGCGAAGCCGCTCGAAACGCAGGACATGCTCCTGAACATGGGGCCGCAGCACCCCTCCACCCACGGCGTGCTCCGCCTGATGATCCGGACCGACGGCGAGATGGTGAGCGAGTGCACGCCGGTCGTCGGGTACCTGCACCGGTGCGCGGAGAAGATCGGCGAGAACCTCCGGTACGAGCAGTACGTCCCGTATACCGACCGGATGGACTACCTCTCGTCGATGAGCGACAACCTGGGCTTCTGCCTGGCGGTCGAAAAACTGCTCACGCTCGAGATCCCCGCGCGGGCGCTGTACATCCGCGTCATCATGGCGGAGCTCAACCGCATCGCCTCGCACCTCCTCGCGTTCGGGACGTTCGGCCTGGACATCGGCGCGTTCACTCCGTTCCTCTACGCGTTCCGCGAGCGCGAGATGATCCTCAACATGTTCGAGTACGCGTCGGGAGCGCGGCTGACCTACAACTACGTCAAGGTCGGCGGCGTCATGCGGGACATCGACAAGAAGTTCGGCGAGATGGTCTTCAACTTCCTCAACCAGTTCGACGCGCGCCTCAAGGATTACAACGACCTCCTGACCTACAACCAGATCTTCATCACGCGGACCAAGGGCCTCGGGATCATCTCGCCCGGGCTCGCGGTCAACCACGGCTTGACGGGGCCGAACCTGCGCGCCTCGGGCGTGAACTACGACATCCGGAAGGCCATGCCCTACTCGGGATACGAGAAGTTCCAGTTCGACGTCCCCCTCGGAAGGGATTGCACCGAAGGGGTGCTCGGGGACTGCTGGAACCGCTACTGGGTGCGGATCCTCGAGATGACCGAGTCGTGCAAGATCGTCCGGCAGGCCATGGAAGGGTTGCCCGCGGGGAAGTACGCGGCGGACCTCCGGAAGATCAAGCCCGCGGTCGGCGAGGCGTACACCGTGATCGAGAACCCCCGGGGCGAACTTGGGTTCTACCTCATCTCGGACGGCTCCGAGATTCCGACGCGCTGCAAGGTGCGCGCCCCGAGCTTCGTCAACCTGTCGATCATGCCCGTGCTCGGGAGGAGCCAGCTGATCGCCGACCTGATCGCAATCCTCGGCTCCATCGACATCGTCCTGGGCGAGATCGACCGGTAGCTTCCCGGTCGGGGCGGATGTAGATGTATCAGTAGCATGATGAGATCCGTGTTGGTGTTCCTGATCCTGGTCATGGCAGGACTCATCCCCGCCGCCGTCGACGACAGTCGGAAGGATCACGTCGAGAACGTCACCACGTCCTCCCACGCGTACCGCCTCACGCTGGGCGGCGTGATGGACGGGACGAACAGTCGGAACCCCATCGGCTATTCCGCGCCCATCCAGTGGTTCGAGCCCATGCGTTCCGTGCGGATCGAGAACGTCGGCGATCGCGACGTCGTGAACCCGTGGATCACCGTGAACGGGAAACGGCACTGGCGGACGTCCCGGGAGATCGCGGCCGAGGCGCTGGCGACGTATGGCGATCCCGCGAAGATGAGTAACGCCGAGAAGGCGCGGGCGATCTGGGAGTTCGAGCGGCACCACCGCTTCCACGCCACCACCTGGGACGCGGAGGTGCAGGACCCCGTGAAGATGCTCAACGTCTATGGGTACACGCTTTGTGGCGACGAAGCCCAGGTGCTGGCCGACCTTTGGAGGCTGGCCGGTCTCAAGACCCGCCGCGGCTTTCCGACGGGGCATGTCGTGAGCGAGGCGTGGTACGACGGCGCGTGGCACCTCCTGGACAGCGACGAGCACGTCGTCTGCCTCCTTCGCGACAATGAAACCATCGCCTCGGAAGAGGAGGTCGTCCGCGACCACGACCTCGTCAAGCGGACCCACACGTACGGGATCCTCTCGCAGGACAGCCGGAAGACCGACGAGTTCTCCGCGAGCCTCTACGCCTACGACGGGAAGCGCGAGGGAGAGCACGGCTCGCACGTTGGCCACACGATGAACTTCACGCTCCGGCCGGGCGAGGCCCTCGAGTGGCGGTGGGACCACAAGGGGAAGGAGCACAACGCCGAGAGGGGTCTGAAGGACTGGAGTGAGACCGCGATCGCCCGGCTCCGGAACGGCGTCTGGAGCTACAAGCCCGACCTCCGCAGCCCGGCCGCCCCGCGGGGCGTCGTCTCGGCGGAGAACGTCCGCTGGGAGGGTCGGGTGGCGCCGGAGAAGGCGGACCGGCCGGCCTCCCTCGTCTGGAAGATCGCGTCCCCGTACGTCCTGGTCGGAGGCCGGCTTCGCGCGAAGGGCGATGGGATCGCGGCGGCGATCTCCTTCGATCAAAAAACCTGGTCGCCGCTCGTGCCCGACGCCGATCTCGATCCCTTCTTCCCATCCAAGGGGACTCCCCGCTACGCCTACTGGATCCGGCTCGAGGTGAAGGGTGGCCTCGACTCGATCGAGTTCCAGAACGATCTCCAGATGGCGGCGCTCGGACTTCCGTCCCTCGAGCTTGGCGAGAACGCGATCGCGTACGCGGACGAGACGAAAGAGGCCCACGCGGTACGCATCACCCATCACTGGATCGAGCGCGAGGGTCCGCCCGCGCCCGCGGCTCCGACCGGCGGGGAAGTGGTCGAGGGACCGTGCGCCACGTTCCAGTGGAAGGCGCCGGCCGGGAAGATCGCGGACTACCAGTTCCAGCTGGGTGACCGGGCCGACCTCAAATGGGTCCTTTCGCCCAACTTCGACAAGCTCGTCTCAAACACCGGCGATCGCGGCAAGGCGCAGGTCACCCTGACCGATGCGGGCCTGCTCAACCCGGGCCAGCGCTACAGCTGGCGCGTCCGCGCGATGGACGACCGTCACCTCTGGGGCGCCTGGACCGCGACCTGGAGTTTCGTTCCAGGCGGCCCCGGCGTGCCGCTTCATCTCAAGTGGACGGGCACGGGCCTGGCGTGGGAGGTCAATCCAAAGGGGACGGCCCCGGCCCGCTACGAGGTGCACGCCTCGAACGAGAAGGGATTCACCGCGACCGATCGCGAGACCCCGGTCCTGGCGGGAAACCAGAAGGAGGGCGGGCTCTACCCGGGGAAGGAGTTCGTGGCGATGCCCGCAACCCGGATCACCACGGTGACGGTCTCGTCGTTCGACCTCCGCCCGGCGCACGCGTTCTACCGGGTGATCGCCCTGGACGAGAAGGGGTCGCGCAGCGGTGCATCGGACGTGCTCGCGGCTCCGCGCCCGAGGATTTTCACCGGGCCGGTGACCGAGGCGCGGGCGGGCTCCCCGTACCGCTACGAGGCGAAGTCGATCGCGTCGCTGGGGGACCTTCGCTGCCGGATGATCGGCGCCGAGTGCTACAACGCCGCCTTCTGGGACGCGGAGAAGCCCCGGTTCGCACTCTCGAAGGGTCCCGCGTGGCTCAAGATGGACCCCGCGACGGGGATTCTCGGCGGAACTCCCGGCGCGGCGGACGCGGGAGAAGTGGAGGTCCGGATCGCCGTCGAGACCCCGGGCGTCGGCTCGGACGCGCAGACCTTCACGATCCGGGTCCGTTAGCGCGTATGGCCTTCATCGTTTCGCTCTTCCTGCTCCAGGCGGATCCCCCTGGGGAGATCGCCGGGTTGATCCGGCTGCTGGGCTCGGAAGCCCCCGAGGAAAGGGAGCAGGCCGTCGTGCGTCTCAAGGAACTGGGGTCGCCGGCCATTCCCGCCCTCGAGGCCGTCTCGAAATCAACCGATGCGGACCTGCGCGGCCGCGCACAGGGGATTCTTGACCACATCGCTCGCGCGCAGCGCGTCCGGGCCCTCTGCCCGTCCGGCCGGCGGATCACCGTCGAGTTCCGGGAGGTTCCCCTTGCCGAGGCGATCCGCAAGGTCCTGAACCCGTTCGGCATGACGGAGACCGTCGTGGACGAGGCACTCGCCGAAAAGGTCGTCTCGCTTTCCCTGGAGAGATCGACGTTCTGGGAGGCTCTCGAGTGCCTGGAGAAGACGGCTGATATCCGCATCGATCCCGGGAGCGGCCGGATCCAGCCGGCGGGCTGGGGGGTCCCCGCGCGATCGGGGAGCGGGGACGTGCGGGTGGCCTGGAATTCCTGGGGTAACTACTCCAGCGGGGGCGGACCCTCGGAGAACTCTCTCCATCTCAAGACTTGGCTCCCGCCGGGGGCCTGGGCCTGCTCCGGTTCGCTCGAGGACCTGGAGCTGATCGGGGACAACGGAAAGAAGGTCGATTTCAAGTTCGTGCACGGGCTGGACGGCGTGCGGAATCATGGGCTTCCTTCGGGAATCGGCACCGGGTTTCTTGCGATCGCACCCAAAGCGGTCAAGGGACTGAAGAGCCTGACGGTCCGAGGGACCGTCGCCCTGGGGTTCCCCCGGGATGTCGAACGTCATGAGATCCTGATGGACCGCGCGCCGGCGAGCGTGGCGATCCTCGGGGGCCAGGTGACCGTCGAGCGGTTCAGCAAGAACGATCGGGGCGACTGGGACGTGGGCCTGGCGGGAAGTGGAGGGCGGGAGCCCTTTACCGTCCTCCTGAGCATCGAGGACTCTTCGGGAGACTGGCTGGGCGACCTTTGCACCATGGAATTGCGGCCCAACCGGTCGAACAGCCACGGGTGTTTCCCGTCGTTGCGAAAGGGGACTCCGGGCCGGTGCGTCGTCACCCGGGCCATCGGAGAGGTTGCGATGCGGATCCCGTTCACCGTCTCGTCGATCACCGTCGTCTCACACCCCGATGAGTAGGCGGTTGAATCACGCATTCCAACGTGATACGCTAATCCTGGTATGAAGCGTCGGCAACTCGTCCTGGCCCTGTCCTTCGTCACGGCGGGATGCTCGTCTCGCCAGCAGCCCCTGAGCCCCTACGTGCCGCCCGAGGCGATGTACTCGGCGGGCGGGACGTTTGCAGCCGCGGGCGGCGTCGCGGCCGCCTCGATCGGCACCTCGATGATGGATAAGGACCGCTCGCCCTCGACTCGCAAGGCGGGAGCGGCCGTCACGGGCGGCGGAGCCGCGCTCATGGGCGCTGCGATCCTGGAGGCGATCGAAGTCCAGAAGGAGCGCGAGAAGCTCTACAAGCTCTACTACGCGTTCCTGCGGGACTATTACGGGACGCCCGCGCCCGAGGGTCCGCTCCGCACGCCGCCCCCTCCGCCGCCCGACGTCCCCTTTGAACTCCCGGTCGAGGAGTCTCCGCTCGGCGGCAGGGACTCCAGGCCGTAGCGGAGCTCAGGCTCGCAGGAAGAACTCCGCGTTCTCGCGGATGAAGTGCTTCCACTTTTCCGGGACCTCCACGTCCAGGAAGATGGCTTGCACCGGGCAGGCGGGGATGCACGCGCCGCAGTCGATGCATTCCTCCGGATGGATGTAGAGCATCTTTTCGCCCTCGTAGATGCAGTCCACGGGGCAGACAGAAACGCACGCTTTGTCCTTCACCCCGATGCAGGGCTCGGTGATCACGGTGGCCATGGGTTGCCTCCTTTCGATCAACAGGGAGCAACCCCGGGGCCAGCGTGAATCGTGGAATCCACGCGGGGATCCGCGCGTCCTGGGGGGAGACGCACCGGCGGGCCGGTGCGCCACCGAACGCGTGGTGCAGACACCCTGCAGTCCAAGATGAAGCGCCTGGGAATTCGAAGAGAGAGATCGTGAAGCCCGGGATCGTTGACGAACAATATTCCCGGTGGCTACGATCGCCGCATGCGCCCCTGTCCGAAGTGCGAGTCTCCGATCGAGGAGAACGCGAGTTTCTGCCGGTACTGCCGTAGCCGACTCAACGAGCCGGCCCCCACGGTCGCGACGACGGCTCCTCCCGCCATTGCTCCTCCAAGTCGTCCGGGCGCATTCGAGGTCGTGGAGATGGCGGAATCCAGGGACCCGGGGAGGCCGTGGGAAGTCTGGGTCGTGATTGCGTTTCTCGCGATCAACGTTGCCGTGAGCCTCTTCTCGGGCCGGGTGATGGGAGTGGCCATCGGGATCCTTGTCATCATGGGGCTGTTCAAGCAGTCGAACGGGACCTGGTGGTTCGTCACCGCGGTGAACACGCTTGCGACGATCGTCTTCCTGTGCTTCGCGGTGAAGGGAGACCGGTCCTCGTGGATGCCGGCGATGATCAGCGGCGGAGTCGTAGGTCTCCTGATCTCCTGCCGCGCCCGCGGTGCATATTGAGGATCGATCCCCCGCGGTGTCCGTAAGATAGTCATCACATGGTCAGATGGGGCGCGGCCGCGGTCTTTATTATCGCTCTCGTCCAAGCGGACAAGGACGACGAGGGGCTGCTCGGGCGGTGGCGGTTCGAGGCCGCCCACCTGAAGGAAGGAGCGTTCAAGGCGCTCGCGGGCCCGCTCGACGCTACCGTCACCGGTCCCGTCGAATTCGCCTCGGGAAATCCGAAGGGCCTCGTCTTCGGCGCCTTGACACCCGGCGACAAGCCCCGCTCGCAAGGGCAAGGCAAGGGCTCGACGTACCTGTCGCTCCCAAGCACGATTCCGCAACCGTCGCTCCCCGTGCGACTCATCACCGTCGAGGCGGTCGTGCGCGTCGACAAGCCGGTCAAATGGGGCGGCATCGCCGGGCTCATCCAGGACAACGGCGACTATGAAAAGGGCTGGCTCCTCGGGTACAACGAAACGCAGTTCTTGTTCGCGGTTGCCGGCGAGAAGGGGAACAAGCGGCTGAGTTACATGGCCGCCCGCCGCGCCTACCAGCCGGGGGCGTGGTACCACGTGGTCGGCACGTACGACGGCGCGGAGATGCGGCTCTATGTCGACGGCCGACTCGAGGCCTCCGAGAAAACCCAGAAGGGCGACATTGCCTATCCGCCGAAGGGCTTCTACACGATCGGCGCCTACCGCGACGACGACGAGCTTTACCCGATGACCGGTCAGATTCTCGAAGTGGGTGTCTGGGGACGTGTGCTCTCCGCCGGGGAGGTGGCGCAGAGGTTCGACGCTCGAAAGATCGCGGTGCCGGACCTCCAGGCGGTCCGGCCGTCGGTCGTCGACTGGCCGTGCTTCCTCCGGGACAACCAGCGGACCGGGATGGCCGACGCCGCGCCGGCGCTTCCGCTGTCGCTGCGGTGGAGCCGTCGCGAACGCCTCGCGCCCGAGCCCGCGTGGCCGCCGGAAGCGAAGCAGGACTTCTGGAACAACAAGCCGACGCTCAAGCAGCGGGTCACGTTCGACCGGGCGTTCCAGGTCGTCTCCGTGGGGGATCTCGCCTGCTACGGCTCGTCGGCCGACGATCGCGTGGTGGGCGTGGACGTCGCGACCGGGAAGACGCGATGGACGTTCTTCGCCGAGGGGCCGGTGCGGCTTGCTCCCACGATCTCAGAGGGGCGTGTTCTCTTCGGATCGGATGACGGCTTCGTTTACTGCCTCTCGGCGGTCGACGGATCGCTCCAGTGGAAGCTTCGGGTCGGGCCGTCGGACCGCCGCATCGCGGGGAACGGTCGCATCATCAGCGCCTGGCCGGTCCGCACGGACGTCCTCGTGGAGGAGGGCACGGCCCACGCCTGCGCGGGGATCTTTCCGGGCGAGGGCGTCTTCCATGCCGCGATCGACCTCAAGACCGGGAGGAAACTGGGGGAGGCCGCGGCGGAGGTGTCGCCGCAGGGCTACATGGAGCAGCGGGCGGGCCGGCTCTTCGTCTCCACCGGTCGCGATCCGGCGGGCGCCTTCGTCTCGAGCCTGAAGCGGACGGGGAAGTCCTACGGCGCCGAGATCGCGTCGATCCCCGCGGAGTACCCTTATGGATTCATCGGCGCGGGAGACGTCCGTTTCGGGGGCGGCGACGGCAAGGTCGCGGCATTCGCCTCCCAGGATGGTCGCGAACTCTGGTCGGCGAAGGTCGAGGGCAGGGCGTACTCCCTCGCCGTCGCGCAGGGCCGGCTCCTCGTCGGCACGGATCGCGGGAGGCTCTATTGCTTCGGGACGGGAGAGGACGGGCCCGCGACCCACGAGCCTCCGGCCGCGGTGGAGATGAGCGGTGCGGTTCCGAAGGACGTTCCCCGGAAGGGATACGCGCTCGTCCTGGGGAATCCCGAGATGGCTGTGGGCCTGGCCAGGGGTTCCCAAATGAAGATCGTGCTCGCGGAGAACGGCGCAACGTCGCGAATGCGAATCGAAGCCGCCGGACTCTATGGTAACGTTGTCGTCCACGACGTAAAACCTGGCGGACCGCTCCCGTACGTGGAGGGTCTCTTCAATTTCGTGACGGGCGGCGGTTCCCGGGAGGAAATGATGCGCGTCCTCCGGCCGGGGGGCGTGGCGATGATCGACGGGACGGCCGTCCGCCGCGGACCGATCGATGGCGCGGGCGAATGGACCCACATGTACGCCGATGCCGCGAACACCGCGTGCAGCGATGATCGCGCGCTCGCCGGACCGATGCGTCTCCAGTGGTACGGCCTTCCCGGACCGGAGAGCCTGATCGACCGGCATCACCGGACGGTCCCGCCGCTCTCGAAGGACGGCCGGCTCTTCGTGCCGGGCAACGACCGGATCTTCGCCGTCGACGCGTACAACGGGACGCCCCTCTGGGAATACGCGGCGCCGGATTCGCGGCGGATCGCAGCCTACCGGGACTGCGGCAACATGGTCGCGGCGGACGATTCGCTCTTCATCGCCGCGGCGGACCAGTGCATCCGGCTCGACGCGTCGACGGGAAAGGAACTCCGCAAGATCCCGGCTCCGCGCGGGGAGTGGGGATACCTCGCGGCGACGGGCGACCTGCTCCTGGGCAGCACGGTTTCGCAGGGAGCGTCCCGCCGCGAGATCAGCCGACGGATCGTGGCGGCGGAGACCTACTGGGACTTCGTCCCGAGCGTGTGCAGCGAGACGCTCTTCGCCCTCGACCGGGCGACGGGCGACGCGCGGTGGATCCATATGCCCAAGGGACCGATCGTGAACTCGACGATCGCGATCGGCGGGGGCCGGGTGTATTTCGTCGAGGGCGGCGCCGCGGCGAAGGACGGCCGAGCAAAGCTTTCCGAGATCCTCCCGAAGGCCGAGGTCGTCGCACTCGATCTCAAGACGGGGATGCAGGTCTGGAGGGGCGCGCCGGACCTTTCAATGATCCAGCACGTGCTTTACGCGGTCTATTCAAAGGAGAAGCTCGCGCTGGTCGGATCGAGGAACAACGGGAAGGAGAAGTCGGCGACCGTGTGGTACGACCTCCATGCCCTCGATGCCGCCACCGGCCTTTCGCTTTGGTCGCAGTCGCAGGACCAGAAGGTCGCGATCAACGGCGAGCACGGGGAGCAGGATCACCACCCGGTGATCGTGGGAGACCGCATCTACTGCGAGCCCTGCGTCTACGAGCTGATGACCGGGAAGAGGATCGAGGACTGGGGATGGAAGCCGCGGCGCGGGTGCGGCACGATGTCGGCTTCCGCATCCTCGCTCTTCTTCCGCGACAACTCGGCCACGATGTTCGATCTCGCGGGAAGGAAACTCAGCAAGATTACGACCGTCACGCGACCCGGCTGCTTCATCAACATGATCCCGGCCGGCGGGCTGCTTCTCATCCCGGAGGCCAGCTCGGGATGCAGTTGCGACTACGCGGTCCAGGCGTCCCTGGGGTTCATGCCCGCGGGGAAGAAGTAGCCGGGATTGGACTTGGGTCGCCGGGCTGTTACAATACCGCCCCAACATGCCCGACCGCGAAATCCTTGAAGTCGACGTCCTGTTCGTTGGCGCGGGTCCCGCCGGCCTCGCGGGGGCGATTCGCTTGGCGCAGCTCTCGAAGGCGGCGGGGAAGACGCTCAACATCACGGTCATCGACAAGGCGAAAGAAGTCGGCGCCCATACGTGTTCGGGCGCGGTGATGGATCCGCGGTCGCTCCGCGAGCTCCTCCCGGACTTCGAGGCGCAGGGCGCGCCGGTCGAATCGCCGGTCGAGGAGGACTTCGTGTGGTTCCTGACCAAGGACGAAGGCGTTCAGCTCCCGTTCCTCCCCCCGTCGCTTCGCCAGGACGGAAATCTCATCATCGCGCTCGGCCGGATGGTCCGGTGGCTGGGGAAGCAGGCGGAGGCACTCGGGATCAACGTCTTCCCGGGATTCCCGGCGGTCGACGCGCTGGTCGAGAAGGGCAGAGTGGTCGGCGTGCGGACCGGGGACAAGGGTATCGACAAGCACGGAGAAAAGAAGGCGAACTTCGAGGCCGGGGTCGACATCAAGGCGAAGGTCACCGTCGTGGGAGAGGGCCCGCGCGGGTCGCTCACCCGGACCCTGGTCGAACGGTTCAAGCTGGCGGAGGGGCGCGCGCCGCAGGTCTACGCCACAGGGGTCAAGGAGATCTGGGAGCTGCCGGAGGGATCGACCCACAAGGGCCGCGTGATCCACACGATGGGCTGGCCGCTGCCGAACGAGGATTTCGGCGGTGGGTTCATCTACACGATGTCGCGCGACCGGATCGACATCGGCTTCGTGATCGGTCTCGATTACCGCGACCCGTTCACCGATCCGCACCACGAGTTCCAGAGGTTCAAGACGCACCCGCGGATCCGGGCGATCCTCGAGCACGGGAAGGCGGTCGAGTACGGGGCGAAGACGATCCCGGAGGGCGGGTGGGAGGCGGTGCCGAAGCTCCACATGCCCGGCGCGCTGCTCGTCGGCGACTCGGCGGGCTTGCTCGACGCGCGGAAGCTGAAGGGCGTCCACCTCGCGATGAAGAGCGGGATGTTCGCGGCCGAGACGGCGTTCGAGGCGATCGGAAAGGACGACGTGTCGGAGAAGGGGCTCGCGCCGTACTTCGATCGCGTCGAGGCGAGCTTCATCAAGAAGGAGCTCTGGGCGTCGCGGAACTTCAAGAAGGGGTTCAAGCTCGGGTTCCACGCCGGCGTGCTCGGGGCGGCCGCGGGGGAGTTCACCGACGGCTGGAGCCCGTTCGCCGGGCTCGAGGTCAAGGCGGGCCACACCCGGATGAAGACCCGCAAAGAGGGCGCGGTGCCCGATCGGATCAAGGTGGACGACAAGCTTACGTTCTCGAAGCTGTCGGACATCTACCTGTCGGGAACGGTTCACGAGGAGGACCAGCCCTGCCACTTGCACGTCCTGGAGCCCTCGATCTGCGTCGATCGTTGCGTGGAGGAGTATGGCAACCCCTGCCAGCATTTCTGCCCGGCGGCCGTCTACGAGTGGGTGAAGAAGGACGCCGCGGACACCGGAAAACTCCTGATCAACTTCTCCAACTGCGTCCACTGCAAGACGTGCGACATCATGGACCCTTATGACATCATCCGATGGGTGCCCCCCGAGGGAGGAGGCGGTCCCGCCTACCAGAACCTATGAACTTCCAGAATTTCATCGGGGGCGAATGGGTTCCGGCAAAGTCCGGGAAGACGTTCCCCAACCGGAACCCGGCCGACCTCGACGATGTGATCGGTGAATTTCCGGCGAGCGACGCGAAGGATGTCGATGCCGCGGTCGGCGCCGCGAAGAAGGCGTTCGACGGATGGCGGAGGACGCCCGCTCCAAAGCGCGGGGAGATCATCTTCAAGGTGGGGGAGATCCTTCTGAAGAAGAAGGAATCGCTCGCCCACGCGATGACGCGCGAGATGGGGAAGGTCCTCAAGGAGACCCGCGGCGATGTGCAGGAGGGGATCGACACCGCGTACGTCCACGCGGGGGAGGGCCGGAGGCTGCATGGCTTCACGTCCCCTTCTGAATTGCCGAACAAGGCCGGATGGGCGGTGCGCGCGCCGATCGGCGTCTGCGGCCTGATCACGCCGTGGAACTTCCCGCTCGCGATCCCGACGTGGAAATCGTTCCCCGCGCTCGTCGCGGGGAACACGATCGTCCTGAAGCCGGCAAGCGACACGCCCCAGAGCTCTCACCTCCTGGTCGAGGCGCTCGAGGAAGCGGGCGTCCCGGCGGGCGTTGTGAACCTCGTCCACGGGAGCGGGGGCTCCGTCGGGACTCCTCTCGTCAGGCATCCGGACGTGCGAGTGATCAGCTTCACGGGATCGTCCGAGGTCGGACGCGAGATCAGCGCGACGGCCGGGCAGGCGCTCAAGCGGGTCTCGCTCGAGCTGGGCGGGAAGAACGCGCAGATCGTCATGGAGGACGCCGATCTCGACCTGGCGCTCGAAGGCGTGCTCTGGGGGGCCTTCGGGACGACCGGCCAGCGATGCACGGCGACCTCGCGCCTGATCGTCCACAAGAAGATCCACGACGAGTTCATCCACAAGCTCGTCGAACGAGCGGGGAAGCTCACCTTGGGCAACGGTCTTGACGAGTCAAGCGAGGTGGGGCCGCTCATCAACCCCGAGCGCGTCAAGGCGGTCGATGCGTATGTGAAGATTGGCAAGAAGGAGGCGAAACTCCTGTGCGGCGGCGAGCCGGCCACCGGGGGCGCGCTCCAGAAGGGCTGCTTCTACAAGCCGACGGTCTTCGATGGCGTGAAACCGTCGGCTCGGATCGCGCGCGAGGAGATCTTCGGCCCGGTGCTTTCGGTCCTCACGGTGCGGGACCTCGACGATGCCATCCGCTGCCTGAACGACGTCGAGTACGGGCTCTCGAGTTCGATCTACACGAAGAACGTGAACAACGCTTTCTACGCGATGCAGGAGCTGGAGACGGGGATCGTGTACGTCAACGCGCCCACGATCGGCGCCGAGTGCCATTTCCCGTTCGGGGGGACGAAGAACACGGGCAACGGGCACCGCGAAGGCGCGCACCCCATCTATGAAGTGTTCACGGAATGGAAGACGATATACGTGGACTACAGCGGGAGGCTGCAGAAGGCGCAGATCGACACGTAGATGAAGATCGGAATACCGAAGGAGACGGCGCCCGGCGAGCGGCGCGTCGCGATCATCCCTGAGACGGTGAAGAAGCTCGCGGCGAAGAAGATCGAGTCAATCGTCGAAAGCGGCGCCGGGATGGCCTCGTCCTTCTCCGACGCGGAGTACCAGCAGGCCGGCGCTCAGGTTGCGACCTCATTTGAAGACCTCGTCGCCAGGAGCGATGCGATCGTCAAGGTCGTCCGGCCCGGTGACGCCGAGCTGGGACAACTCAATGAGGGGACGGCGCTCGTCTGCCTCCAGTACCCGCTCTCGAGCGCGGAGTTCGTGAAGGCCGCGGCGTCGAGGAAGCTGATGACCATCGCGCTCGACATGATCCCGCGGACCACGCTCGCGCAGGCGATGGACGTGCTCTCCTCCCAGGCGAACCTCGCGGGCTACTGGGCGGTCGTCGCGGCGGCGACGAGGCTGCCGAAGATCTTCCCGATGCTCATGACCGCCGCGGGCACGATCACGCCGTCGCGGGTGCTCGTCATGGGGGTGGGTGTCGCGGGGCTCCAGGCGATCGGCACCGCCAGGCGCCTGGGCGCGGTCGTCGAGGCGACGGACGTGCGGCCCGAGACGAAGGAGCAGGTCGAATCGCTGGGCGGGAAATTCCTGATGGTCCAGGGCGTGGAGTACAAGCAGGGGGTCGGCGGCTACGCGACGGAGCAGTCCGAGGAATACAAGAAGGCGCAGGCTGCGATGGTCTCGGCGGCGATCGCGAAGGCGGACGTCGTCATCACCACGGCGCTGATCCCGGGTCGGAAGGCGCCGATGCTGGTCACCGAGGATCAGGTGAAGTCGATGCGCGCCGGCTCGGTGATCGTGGACCTGGCCTCGGAGCAGGGTGGAAACGTCGCCGGCTCCGTGGCGGGGAAGGATATCGTCCTCCACGGGGTGACGGTCATCGGCGGACTGAGCGTGCCGAGCAACGTCGCCTTCCACGCGAGCCAGGCCTTCTCCCGGAACGTCGAGAAGCTCCTGCTGCACCTCACGGCGGACGGCAGCTGGAAGATCGACCTGAACGAGGAGATCACGAAGGGTTGCGTGATCACGAAGGAGGGCGAGATCGTGCACGCCAAGGTGAAGGAAGCCGCGGGGGTGAAGACATGATCCTCGCGCTGATCGCCGGGCTCTACATCTTCATCCTGGCAGCCTTCCTGGGCTACCAGGTCATCTCCAAGGTCCCACAACTTCTCCACACGCCGCTGATGGCGTTCACCAACGCGATCTCGGGCATTTCGCTCGTGGCGTCGATCGTGATCGCAGGGGCGAGCGAAAGTCCGCTGAGCACCATCCTGGGCACGGTCGCAGTCGCGGCCGCGTCGATCAACGTCATCGGCGGCTTCATCATCACCGACCGGATGCTCAAGATGTTCAAGAAGAAGGAGGCGCCGAAATCATGAGCGGCCTCCTTGCCTGGCAGCACGGGCACTTCTCCTCGGCGCGCGAGAATGTTTACCAGCTCGCGCTCCTGGTCGCGTCGGTCTTTTTCCTTCTCGGCATCCGGATGCTGACGAATCCGGAAACCGCGCGAAAAGGCCAGCACATGGCCGTGATCGGGATGATCATCGGGGTCGCGGGTACGCTTCTCAACGGTCGGATTCATGGGATCGGCTATCTCTGGATCTTCGTCGGGCTGGCGGTGGGCGCGGTCGTCGGCATCCCGATGGGCCTCTGGATCCCCATGACCAAGATGCCCGAGCGGGTGGCGCTTTCGCATGCGTTCGGCGGCCTGGCGGTCGCGCTCGTGGGGATCGCGGAGTATTACAACGGACACACGCTCCATTCCGAGTTCGCGATGGGCGCGATCGGGTTCGAAGTCCTCATGGGGGCGATCACGTTCACGGGGTCGCTCATGGCGTTCGGGAAGCTCCAGGGCATCCTGTCCGGAAAGCCGCAGACGTTCCCCGGCCAGAACGCGATCAACTTCCTTCTCCTGGGCGGGGCACTGGTGGGGCTGGTCGTCATGGTGCTCAAGCCCGACCTTGGGCCGCTCTTTTACGGACTTGTCGGCGCGGGTCTCCTCCTGGGCGTCCTGCTCGTCCTACCGATCGGCGGGGCGGACATGCCGGTCGTCATCTGTCTTTTGAATTCCTACGCAGGCCTCGCGGCCGCCGCGTCGGGGTTCGCACTTCACGACAACGTCCTCATCATCTGCGGGGCGCTCGACGGAGGATCGGGTCTCATCCTGGCGCTCATCATGTCGAAGGCGATGAACCGGTCGTTCCGGAACGTTCTCTTCGGCGCGTTCGGGAGCGCCGCAACCTCGCAGGCGGCGGGACCGTCGAAGGGCGGGAACGTCCGCGAGGGGAGCATCGAGGACACGGCGGAGCTCTTGAAGATCGCGAACTCGGTCATCTTCGTCCCGGGCTACGGCATGGCGGTCGCGCAGGCGCAACACGCGGTGCGCGATCTCGCCAACGCGCTCCAGGCCAACGGCACGCGCGTCAAGTACGCGATCCACCCCGTCGCGGGCCGCATGCCCGGCCACATGAACGTCCTCCTCGCGGAGGCGAACGTCCCCTATGACCAGCTCTTCGAGCTCGAGGCGATCAACGGGGAGTTCCCGCAGACGGACGTCGCGATCGTCGTCG